>JANWIS010000092.1 GCA_025449775.1 Ignavibacteriaceae bacterium | reverse complement strand
TTCGATAAGGAAGCACTATACTTTCACAGAGACTAAACAATTTGCTTCTTTCTTCATTGGCAAGATAGCGGATAAACAGGTGAATCCTGCCAGTTAATTCAAGGCTCTCTATAAGTTTCTCAATATGAACGATAGAAATATCACGAGCTCTTCCAGCAATAATTAAGTCAACACCAGGTTCCACATCCTTCATCGCCTCAATAAGTATGTCGAGCCCCTTTGTTTTTTTCAACATTCCAAAAAACAGAATGTACTTCTTTTTTTTATCGAGATTAAAATATAATGCTGATTCATCACGACTTTCTTCTTTGTATGCTTCAGTAAAATTACCATGAGGAATAACGGATATTTTATTTATTTCCTCTCTGCTTATTTTTTTAACAAGCTCCTCATAAGAAAATGAATTATGCACGACAACAAATTCGGATAATTTTACGCAGTTATTAATCCGTGATTTTCTTTCCTGATGAATCAAACTTTCAATATCATGAATTATTAGACAAATCCGGAAATTGAAATTCTTCACCAGTAGAATAAACAAATAGTCAATAAAATTACTATGAAAGATATGGAGAATAACAATTTCCGACTTTTCCTTTCTGGCAATTTTGAGAGCAGACACAAACTCTCTAATCAAACTTAAAAATTCAAAAAAGCCTTTATGAAATGTAAAACTGAAATGATTTCTTGTAAAGTGGTCTTTGTGATTAGTGTCGTAATTACTAAATACTTTTACATTGCATGAGTTTTTAATTAATGCATTAGCTAAAGAAGTATCGTAATGATCGAGACCGGCTTTTTTTCCGACAGGATCAATAATTGCTATTTTCAAATCACTCATATGCAGGATTGAGCCAGTGACTCAAATCTATTCCGGTTAATTCCTGCAAGCGCATAATATCATCCCTGAAATAATTCTGAAGATAAATTCCTGTTGATGCCGCAATGGGTAGAGGGATACGTGATGACGAATTCAGTTTATTAAAACTTTCCTTGATACCAATCTTTACACTTTCGGGGATACTACTTAAGATCTTCATCTTGATTTTGCTTTCAACAGTAATCAATTTACCCAATGTACCGAATCTTGGAAAAGAAGAACTGTTTATATTACCAAGCCTTTCAAATTCAAAACTACTGTCAACTCCTAAAAAATTACACAGATCAGCCATGGTGCTTTCGAAATCCGTTCTGAGTTTTTCAAACAAAATAATTTTTACTGATTTAAAATTTTCAAGATAATTTTTAACCTGCCAAAAATACAAACCACGATGTGCATAGAAATAATCAAAACTATAATTCTCCTCCATTCGTTTTTTTTCCTGTTTCAGAGCATCTTCAAATGAAAGTTCCTCTCTCCCATCCCTGACTTTCCAAAGGTATTGTGAATATGCGCGATCAACAGGGTTTCGAAGAATGATGATGATCCTAAGTGATTCCGGGTCGGAATGATAGCGCTTAATATTATTTATTGTTTGCTCATGTAAAAATAAATATGGAGTTGAGATTTCTCCTGTAATTTGTCCGGCCCTTGCATCTTTGAAGAGTCCCTGATATTTTGCCTTTTCAGTAATTGCAAAAGCGAATTTCCCCTTTTTATATTTTAACTTCTTTCCTGCAAAGCAAAAGAAACATGGCTCCTTCTGTGCAGGCAAAAAAATCTGCGGATGCTGATGAAGATAGTTATTCAAGGCAGTTGTTCCGGCCCTTGCAGTTCCTACGACAATAAATTTCGGATCTTTCATAATACAGCAGGAATTACAGGTTTTGGGTCTCTGTTACTCTCAACCGGAAAATAATAATAACGAAAATAATAAATTAAACAAACCAATAGCATAATACTTCCCGAATCCCGCATATTAATTGCTGAAACGAACATGTTTAAGAAAAAATAAAGCTGCATGTATTCGCATGTTTTGTAAAACACATTTTGTGATTTTACTTTTCTCGAAAATTGATAAGAAAAGTAAAATGGCAGATAAATCAGGATAGTTCCTATAATTCCAAAAACAAAAACATTTCCTACAATACCGATGTCTTCAGGATAAAAATAACCAAATATACCGCGCCATCCATCCTTCCATTGATTACTGATAAATCCATTTCCAAACAAGGGGTTCTTTTCAATATACTCGAGTGCATTCTGTAATTCCATATACCTGACCGCTGACGAAGGTTCACTTGTCGATTTAGAAATAAAAGCATCTAACACATTACTAAAAAGTAATTTGTATTTTTCAAAAACACCCGTATATCCCAGGCTAAACAAAACGACAGCTCCGATTAATAACAGGCTGCCGTATATAATTATACCCCTGAATTTTTCCTTTAAACTGAAATTTCTATAGAAATAAATTAATAGTGTCAGCAATACTACAACTATTGAAATCCTTGATTGAAGAAAATAAATGAGGTAAAATATTATCAGGACGATAATAACAGAATACTTCATATTACGCTCGTTCAAAACTTTAAATATGGAATAGAAAAAAAGCATTACTATTAAAGCAAATTGAAAACGGAAACGAAACCCGCGAATAGGATTGTATGCTAAAAAATTATCGTCTTTAAACAAATCAGGGCTCACCAACAAAAAGAAAATATAACAGGTTAGAAGCAACGAAATGGATGTGATCAGAAACGTTTTTTCTACCTGTTGAATAGTTATTAATCCATTAATTAAAAATGAAATTATCAGGATTCCTGAAAACGACAGAAGTATTGACATTTGAGCTAAAATTCCGAAATAATACGGTTGTCCAAAAATGATATTCGCTTTATAAACTGCGATTAAATTAACAAGGATAAATACCCACAAAATTAAATCAATCTTAGTAATTTTACTTTTCCCGATTCGAAAAAATAAATTAAACAAATAGTATAACGTGAATACAACAATTGCAGCAGAAGAAAGGACCTGGTGAAGATTCTCCAATGGCAACGTAGCAAAAACCCTGAATGTAGAAATGTAAATCAGAATCAACAGCAGGTAAGCCAGTGGTGGTGCTAACTTGCTTTTTCCGACGATTAAGTTATTGACTTCCACACCACGAATTTAAAGAATCGAACTCTTCAATTAACCTTTAATCAAAATTTAAAAAAGGTAACGAAACCGAAATGTCTTTTTACACTTATTATACTCAGCAGGTTCCAGGAAAAAGTTCCTGCAAACTGTGCATAACAAGCACCAATAATTCCCCAGCGGGGAATAAATAATAAACAACATACCACATTTATCAATGCTGAGAATACGGCTATATTTCTAAGTACATGCTGACGCCCTGTCATATTCAGCAACTGTGATGGAAGCCCCGAGAAAGAAACTATAAACTGCCCGGCTAGTAAAATATACAATGCATATTCATTTCCTGGAAACTCCTTACCGAAAATTGAAAGAACCCATTCCGGGAAAAATGCAAGTATGAAAAACAAGGGAAGGGAAGTAAGAAATATAAGTCGCCCGGATTCTTCAGCATACTTTTTCATAGTGTCAAAAGATTTCGCTGCAAATGATTCAGCAAATAGCGGCATGGTCAGACTGTTTATCGCAAGGATCGTAATATTGGTAACAACAGAAATCCTTACGAGTGCACTATAAATTCCAATTTCAGATTCATTGACATAACCGGCAAGTATAAGTGTTCCTGCCCATGACATTAACAGCTGCATCAGTGTTGTGGTAAACATCGGTGATGAAACTTTAATAAGATCTTTCGATGTGATTTTACCTGAAGCCTTATTTTTCCAAAAACCACTGTAATAAAACCAAAACAATAAACTCAATATTCCTGCAAATGAAATGCAGATAAACTGAATTTTTGCCGGTACTTCATTTCCTTTCAGGTAAAAAGAAGCAATGATCAATAATACGGAAGCGAATAATGAAACGGAAACTGTCTGAAGAAATGTATACACCCTGATTTTTTTCAAACCGCGGATACTCTCAGAATTAATCAGTAGCAGTACAAGCGGCAGTGCCAGCCATGCATTGATACGAAGCAGGTCTTCGAGATAGGGTTTATGAAATAACACATTCGCCATCCAGGGTGAAAGAAAGTAAAGCACCACTGAAATCAGAATTGTTACCGGAAGAATTATTTTTATTGATTCCAGGTAAACTCCTTTTATTTCAGAATAATTTTTAGTTACTGCAAAACCCGAGACATACTTCATCAAAGAAATATCAAGTCCCATTTTTCCAAAAACAGAAGAGAAACTCAGAATTGCCAGGCAAATAGCAACAATGCCAAGCGCATCGGCACCAAAGTAACGCGTAGTAATAATTGTTACGAAAAAACCTGTTATGATTCCTGCGATTCTCACCAGTAAAGCAAAAAAACTTGTCTGTACAAGTTCTCTGTATTCCCTGTCAGTCCTGAATTTATTCAGTGTGTTTTTCAGGTTACCTGGCAATGAACCAATCATTAATCAGTTGAGGTTTATTGTATACCATTTCATTGCCCGCAGGATGGAGAAAAATATTTTTACCTACAGATTTTAGTAAAGCATGACCGGCAGCAGTATCCCATTCCATGGTAGGTGCAAACCGGGGATAAATATCAGCAGCACCTTCAGCAAGCAGGCAAAATTTAAGTGAGCTGCCTGCATTCAGGAGTTCAATACTTTTTTCTGAGGAATCAAGATTTCTAATAAAACTTTCTGTCTCTGATGATTTATGCGAACGGCTTGCGATCACGCGTAATATTCTTTCCTCCGAGTTTGAATTTATTTTTACTCTTGTGTTTTCATTAAGTTCATGTCTGCCTGCAGCTGATACTTTATACAACCCTTCACCTTCAATCCCTGCATATGCAACTCCTTTCACAGGCTGGAAAACAACACCTGTAATCGGTTGGTTATTTTTCATCAGTGCAATGTTTACAGTAAACTCGCCATTTCTTTTAATAAATTCTTTTGTACCGTCAAGCGGATCAACACACCAGTAGTACTCCCATTTTTTTCTTTCCTCATATAAAATTTCCTTCCCTTCTTCACTGAGAACAGGCAGGCCGGTAATTTGCAGACAGTCTGTAATTACCTTATGCGAAACTCTATCAGCCTCCGTAAGCGGCGAACCATCTGTTTTATAATCTACGGAAATAGTTTTCTCATATACCTCCAATATTTTCTTCCCGGCAATAAACGAAGCCTCAAGCGCCAAAATTGTTAACTCTTTCAGTTTTTCTCTTTCCAAAATTTTACTGTCTCTTGTACTCCGGTTCGAATGTTCTAATGATCTAATGTTCTATTGTTCTAATGTTCTATTGTTCTATTGTTCTATTGTTATTTAAATGAAGGAACATTAGAACATTAGAATAACGAATTCAGAATTTAGGCAATAAAAAGGTTGCCGAAGCAACCCAATTTATAAACAATGAAATATTTTTCTGATGATTTATCGCATTCCTCCGCCCATACTCTTCCTGAATTCATCCATCGTTGTAATCTCAT
>JANWIS010000091.1 GCA_025449775.1 Ignavibacteriaceae bacterium | reverse complement strand
TTATTTTACTTTGATTTGCAATGTTCTCAAAGGTATGTTGAATTTTAGTAATATCCTTGTTACTGAAATCATGATGATCAGGAAATATCAGCATTTCTATTTTATCAGTAAGTCGTCTTAAATATTCTATGAGTCCTGAAGGGTTTGCAATTCCCGTTACAAGTAGAATTGTAAAGCGCTTTTCCATGTAATAACCGGCACCCATTTGTAATGAATTTTGTTGCCCGAATAATTTATTGAATTCACCGTATTTTATATAAGAGAAAAAAACGGCCTGTTCGGGAAGTGCATTTAATTTTTCCAGGATTCTTTTTCGTTCAATTGGTACGAGAAAAGAAGGCGATTTTGTAATAATGATGATGTCAGCTCTTTTCATTGAAGATCGAGGTTCTCTTAAATTACCTGCAGGTAACAGGTTGTCATTCAAAAAAACATTGTCATATTCAATGAGTAAAATATTTTTTCCGGGTTTTACTTTCCTGTGCTGATATGCATCATCCATTAAAATAACATCAGGAGGAATATCCAGTTCTATTAATTTTGAAATTGCGAATGCCCTGTTTTCGGAAACACAAACCGTTGTAGCTTTAAATTTAGTAAGATATTGCATGGGCTCATCACCGATCAATTGAGTATTTGAAGGTGGTTCGGCAATGATAAATCCTTTTGATTTACGACCATAACCGCGACTTAAAGTGGCAACCTTATATTGTTCATGAAGTAATTTTATCAGGTATTCAACGTGTGGAGTTTTTCCGGTTCCGCCAACTGTTAAATTTCCGATTCCAATTACCGGTATAGGGAATTTCTCTGATTTTAATTTACCAGTATCGTAAAGCAGGTTTCGGAAATAAATGATGAAACCATAAATAAACGAAAAAGGCAAAAGAAGTTTGCGAAAAGCCTTCATTCGGGCAAATTACAAAAATTCAAAGGAATACACTTTTTTTACAATTATTGATAGAGGGAATATCTAAAAACCTATTTTAGTCGGTTGTGAAGTAATTTTTGCTTACATACGTAGAATGCATAATTTAATTAAAAGTTTCAGTTGATTTAATTTACAATGATTCAAATAAAAAATATTACAGATTACCTTGAAAGTATTGCCCCATTGGCATACCAGGAATCGTATGATAACTCCGGGCTAATTACAGGAGATCCCCAAACAAATGTTAAAGGAATATTGATCTGTCTTGATAGTACTGAAGATGTGGTTCAAGAGGCAATTAAAAAAGGATGTAATCTTATTATAGCCCATCACCCGATAATATTTTCCGGATTGAAAAAAATAAACGGAAAAAATTATGTTGAGCGAACCATAATAGCAGCTATAAAGAATGACATAGCCATTTATGCAATCCATACAAATCTTGATAATGTTTACGAGGGAGTAAACAGGATGATTGGTGATAAACTAGGACTAAAAAACCTTAAAATCTTATTACCTAAACCAGGAATATTACGAAAGCTTGTAACATTTTGTCCTGTTGAACAATCGGAGAATCTCCGATCATCATTATTTAAAGCAGGTGCCGGCAACATTGGAAATTATAGCGAGTGTAGTTTTAATGTATTAGGTGAGGGCACATTTCTCGGTAATGAAATGACTAATCCTGTAAAAGGAAAAAGAGGTGAAAGACACAATGAAAATGAAATCAGGATAGAGACAATTTTTGAAAACCAAAAGCAAACCGACATTTTAAAAGCATTGTTTGAAGCTCATCCTTATGAAGAAGTAGCTTATGATATTTATGATCTTGATAACAGGTACAATTTAGTAGGTTCTGGAATGATTGGAGAACTCACTGAAAATCAAGATGAAATGACTTTTCTAAAGTTCGTCAAGGAAAAGATGAAGGTAGGCAGCTTGAGGTATACATCCCTTATTGGCAAAAAGGTTAATAAAGTTGCAATATGCGGAGGATCAGGTAGTTTTCTTTTAACTGAAGCTATTAAGGCAGGAGCAGAAGTCTTTATTTCTGCTGATTTTAAGTACCATCAGTTTTTTGATGCTGATAATAGGATAGTAATTGCGGATATCGGTCATTTTGAGAGCGAACAGTATACAATAGAGTTGATTAAAACGTTAATTCTGGAAAAATTTTCTACCTTTGCCGTCCATTTAACAGAAACACATACAAATCCAGTTCACTATATGTAATCTGAACATCAGGTTACCAATTACTTAAAGCAAATTTTTTACTTATGGCAAGCACTGCTTCCAAAACGAAAAAAGAAACTAAAACGTTGGCAAAACCGGCATCGAAAGCAAAAACAAAAATTGTTACGAAGTCGTCAGACAAATCTGCCAATGGTTCTGCAACAAAGGTTGCAAAACACAATCATTCGGAATCAAAAGTAACAACAGTAAACGAACAAAATACATCTAAAGTGGGTCTATCTAAATTAGCAAAAACAAAACTTAAACCAAAAGAGCAAGTAACATTTAAACCTCGAAAAATTGAAAAAATAATTGACGTCAACAGGCTGGAGAAAAAGCTTGAAGAAATTATGGCGCTCGATCATTCTGAATTTACGGTTGAAGAAAAATTGAAAGCATTATACGTTCTCCAGGAAATAGATTCTAATATTGATAAGATCAGAACCATTCGCGGAGAATTACCGATGGAAGTTACAGATCTGGAAGATGAAATTGCTGGATTGACAACACGATTGGATAATATAAAAGAAGAAATTGTACATTTAAATGACCAGGTTGCTAAGAAAAAGCAAGCAGTTAAAGATGCTAAAGAACAAATAAAAAAATACGAAAGCCAGCAAGCTAAAGTTAAAAACAACCGCGAATTTGATTCCCTGAATAAAGAAATAGAATTTCAGAATCTTGAAATTCAACTTTCTGAAAAACGTTCTAAAGAATTTGCATTTGAAGGTACTGCCAAACAACAGATCTTTGATGAAACTCAATTAGTAATGGAAGATCGTCAGGCAGTTTTGAAATTAAAGAAATCGGAATTAGAAAGTATTGTTGAAGAAACAAGAAAAGAAGAAGAGCAACTACATAAAATATCTGCCAAAGCACGTACGATTGTTGATGATCGTTTGTTATCAGCATATTCACGTGTTCGTACAAATGCCCGCAACGGTCTGGGAGTAGTAGCTATTCAGCGAGATGCCTGTGGCGGTTGTTTTAATAAAATTCCACCTCAGCGACAGCTTGATATCCGTCAGCATAAAAAGGTCATTGTTTGCGAACATTGTGGTCGTATCCTCGTAGATCCAAAAATTGCTGACGAAGAGATCGCAGAATAATATTTTTTTAAATCAAAATTTTGAGGGTCCTTTGACAGGGCCCTTTTTTTATGATTAAAAAAACATCTTTTTTTACTTTACTCATAGCTTGTTTTTCATTGCAGGCATCAGCTTATTATGAGTTTGATAAAAAATTAAGTCAATCCTACTCTTTTATTCTTGCTTTAGAATTCGATAAGGCGGAAAGTCTATTGCAACAGGAAAAAATAGAAAAACCGGGAAACGATCTTCGATTATTGTATCATAATTATATCGATTTTTTAAAAGCATTTATTTCGGAGGAGCAACAGGAATATGAAAATTTTAAAAAAAACTCTTCTCAAAGATTTCATGAATTAGAGCGAAATAAGGATAATCGGAATTCCCCATTTCATCTTTATGTTCAATCAGAAATTCTTATTCAGCAGGCAATGGTTGGAATAAAATTTAAAGAATATATAAATTCATCAGGGAGCATAAAAAAATCATTTACCCTGATAAAAAAAAATGAAGACCTTTTTCCAACCTTCATGCTAAATAAAAAAGTAACTGCATTCTTACACGCAGTTCTTGGTTCTGTACCTGATCGTTATAGATGGATGGTAAAACTTGCAGGCATGGAAGGGTCTGTTGTACAAGGTACTGAAGAGCTTCAGAAATTATATGAGATTCTAAATGGTTCGGTTTTTAATTCTTATCGTCCTGAAATCCTTTTCAACCTGGGATTCATTTATTCTAATTTTTCACGTAATGAAGATTCATTACAACTTTTAAATCAGATGGAATTGATGTATGAGTCAAGTCCCCTGATTGCTTTTGTTTACTCAAATATACTGATGAAACAGGGAAACAACGAAAGAGCATTTGAAGTTCTAAATGCTTCAATTGAAAACCATTCTCAATACACTTTCTTTTTCCTATATTATAAAAGAGGCATGACACGTTTGAGGAAAATGGATTCAACTTCTAAGTATGATTTTGAATATTTTTTGTTACATTATAAAGGGTTAAATAATATCAAATCGGCACATCAGAAACTTGCATGGATTGCACTGCTTAATGGTGATACGATAAACTACTATAAGAATCTTAGTTATTGCCGAACCAAAGGAAATCTTTTAACAGAAGACGATCGTTTAGCATTGAATGAAGCTGAGAGCGGGGAGGTAACAAATATTTATTTATTAAGATCGAAATTGTTTTTCGATGGAGGTTATTATAATAAGGCTTTATCAGAAATCACTGGAAGGACAATAGATAATTTTTCACATTTTCACGATCAGCTGGAAGTAACTTACCGGCTTGGACGAATTATGCAATTGACCGGGCAACCGGAAAAAGCAATTAAGTATTTTGAAATGACTCTGAAGAATGGAATGTCTTCAAAGTATTATTTTGCTGCTAACAGTTCTTTAATGCTTGGTTTGATTTATGAAGAATCAAATCAATATGAACTAGCTAAATTGTATTTTGAAAAATGCCTTACAATGGAATACGACCCATACAAAAACAGTATTGATCAAAAAGCAAGAGCAGGTCTTGACCGGTTAAAGTCAATTGCTAAGTAATTTAATTCCAAATTTCAGGTCAGAATTTTACACCCAGCGTAAGCAGAAAATTACTGGTTATTACATTTGTTTTAACACCCGGTACACTTTCATTATTTAACGAATATGGCTGAAAATATTCATCACTTTCTGTATAAACATATCCGAGATCCAGGAATAAATTCTTTTCTCTGAATCCAATTCCACCTGAAAAACTTTTTTTCGAAAAATCAGAACCTCCTGATACATATTCATTATTCATAGGTGAAGTGGAGATTGAAGCCCCTCCGCGAAAGCTGATATTTTCCATCAGCCACTCAGTTCCTATTTTTACTGTATGTACATCGTTGTACTTTCTGTTTATTAGATTATTCACATCAGAAAATACGTAACCTCCTGCATAAAAGTCGGCATCACTATAATCTGAATATTCATAATCACCACTTACTAATCCGTATTTCCCAAAAATAAAAGCAACACTTCCTCTGGCTTTAAAGGGAGTAGTTAAATCGTAATCAAAAAAACCATCGGGTGATTCAGAGTAATATCCATGTACATCTCCTGTATCCAGGTAACCTATCATACTGTTTTTATAAGTATCATGCATACCATACCAGGTTGGAGTTTCAATGGCAACACCCAATCGTACAAGATCGTCAGGTCTGTAAATGATTCCGAATTTCATGTCGAACCCAAATCCTGTTGTCGTAATGTCCTGGATAAAATTAACACTTGAAAAGTAGGGTATGGATGTGTCAGGATCAATTTCTTCATAAACAGAAGTTTCTACATAGCGAATGTTTTTAAAACCGAATGTAGTTCCTAAATATAATTTATTTGAGTAGTTAGCGCCAAAAGTGAATACGGTTTCACCCATAGAACCGCGGGTTTCAGCCCCCATTCTCTGAATTTCTTTTCCTGCAGGAATAACACTAGTATACAAATTATTAATATCAGGATTTATCATCCAGGAATTGTAAGCTAGCCCTTCGTAGTAAGGATCGAGAAAATCCGGATCTGTACCAGTGGAGTTTTCTGCAAACTGCTCGAGCATTGAAGTATCAGGATTTCTTCCCTGGTACTAACCCCTGTTATGGTAATTAGCAAGTCGGTTCTCACCCACACCAAAAGCCAGGTTCTTCCACCCGGGACTAGCGTA
>JANWIS010000090.1 GCA_025449775.1 Ignavibacteriaceae bacterium | reverse complement strand
TCTTGTTGAACATGCAGGGTTCATTATAGATTATAAAGCAAGGGATGATATGCATATCTGGTTAGCTGACCAGCACGAGGTTCCCTTCCAGGTAACCATTCCTTATTTTGATTGTGCACATTGGAATAGTTTTAATGAAGCAAAAGAAAAAGGAACTGATTTCTTTGCAAACCAACTTTCTTTTGAAGAAAAAAACAAATTTTACCAAGATCTTTTTAAGTTAATCCCAGGAGTGTCGGACAAAGCAAAGAAATATTATTTTAATTGCCCTGGCCTTGCAATATCCACAGTATTGTTAGAGAATGTCGGTTTGTATATCGAGAATTTTTCGGGAATTCCTTATTCAGATGAAGAGAATAAAACGCTCATGCGTTTTGGAAACGTATTCCAGCAAACCTACACCCGTTTTCTTGATCTGCAAAAAGCAGAAGCACAGGCGAGAGAATCACAGATTGAAGCAGCTCTTGAAAGAGTAAGAGCAGGGGCAATGGCGATGCATACCAGTGACGATCTGACTGAAACTATGAGTGTAGTGTTTAGAGAATTACCGAAGCTTGGAATTGGTTCATTACGATGTGGTGTTGTATTACTTTCAAAAAATTCTACCCGTGGGGTATTTTATGCTGCAGCAACAACATCAGAAAGTGATTCTTTTACGATGATTGGATCCGGGGAAATGACTGCTCACCCGGTTTTTGAGAAACAACATGAATACTGGATGAAGAATGAGAATTATTTTTTAACACTTAGTAACGATGAACTAAAATCTTATTACGACTCACTTATTTCAAGATTGCAAGTTCCTTATACTCCACGAGAACATAGTGGACAGAAAGAACATGGTTATTACTTTCCTTTTTCAGAAGGAATGTTTTATGCCTGGTCAGAAGAACCATATTTAGAAAATCAGATTAATGTTCTGAACAGGTTTAAAGCTATAATAGATCTTACTTTCAGACGATACTTCGATCTTCAGAAAGCAGAAGCACAGTCACGTGAGTCACAAATCGAAGCATCATTGGAAAGAGTGCGTTCCAAAGCTATGGCGATGCAAAAGAGTGATGACCTTTCAATTGCAGTCGCAACTATTTTTGAAGAGTTAGATAAACTGGATCTCGGGACATTGAGATGCGGAATAGGAATTATTAATAAAGAGAAGAAAAGTGCAGATGTCTGGTCAACTACAAAATCAGAAGGCGGAAAAATAGTACAAGTATCCGGTGATGAACCTATAGTTCATCCTTTATTAGAAGGTGCGTATGATGCATGGCTAAAGCAGGGAGATTTTTCATATTTATTGAAGGGAAAAGATTTAAATGAATATTATAAAGGGCTGACGAGAACTAATTTTAAATTACCGGACTCTGAGTCAAAAATTTCTGAAGAAGAAGGATTGCGGCAATTTTACTATGTCACCGCGTTTCCCACTGGAAATTTATATGCATTCCGTGAAACAGAATTTCCTGAAGAAGCAAAATTAGTTATGAAGCGTTTTGCTGAAGTTATAAATATAACTTACACCCGGTTTCTCGATTTACAAAAAGCAGAAGCACAGACACGAGAAGCTCAAATTGAATTGGCGCTTGAAAGAGTCCGGGCAAGAACAATGGCGATGCAGAAAAGTGAGGAACTCTCAGAAGCTTCTTTTGTTCTTTTTACCCAGTTGAAAGAATTGGGTGAATTAGCTGAGCAAATTTCCATTGGCATATACAATGAAAATGAAATGGTAATGGAATTATACGCAACGATTTATGGCAATCAGTGGAATGAAACCGGGAAAATTCCATACAACAAAAATATTGTTCAAAGGAAAATTTATTCTGCATGGAAGGAACAAAAAAAATCCATCATTATAGATCTCTCAGGAGAAGAACTAAAAGACTTCAACAAATTCAAAATGGAATATAGTTCTCAATACAAATCAGAGAATGAGCTTCCTCAGAATAGATGGGTAATTCACATTGCTTTTTTTTCAAAAGGTGTTCTGTTTTTTTCCACGACTGAACCGCATCCGCATGAAACTATTCAGTTGTTAGAAAGATTTGCCGGAGTATTTGATCTTACTTACACTCGGTTTCTCGATCTTAAAAATGCAGAGGCTCAAGCACGGGAAGTTCAGATTGAACTTGCATTGGAAAGAGTGCGTGCAAGAACAATGGCCATGCAGAAAAGTGAAGAACTCTCAGAAGCTGCTTATGTACTTTTTCAACAGTTTCAAGAATTAGGTCAGGAACCGGAACAGTTTACAATCGGAATTATTAAAGAAGCCGAACATATTATTGAATTCTGGCACACCTGGCTGGGAAGCCCGATGGAAGCAAAAGTTATTATGACTATTGATGAGCCACATGTTGCAAACAGAGCATACACTCTTTGGAAATCGCAAAACAAATCTGCAATTATTGATCTGTCTGGAAAAGAGCTCAAAGAATATAATGTTTATAGAAAAAAGCGATTGCAGGAAGCTAATGTTGATTTAGGAACGGTCCTGGATGAAGAACAAAGAAGAATCATTTACCTTGCATTCTTTTCAAAGGGAACAATTTCTATTTCAACACATGAACCAAGACCCGCTGAAACAATTCAGCTTTTAGAAAGATTTGCCGGAGTATTTGATCTTACTTACACACGTTTCCTCGATCTTAAAAACGCAGAAGCACAAGCCCGTGAAGCAAAAATTGAAGTTTCACTTGAACGGGTACGTTCAAAAAGTATGTCAATGCATAACCCGGATGATTTATCCTCAACAGTCAGTCAGTTCTTTAAAGAATTGAAATCGCTGAATGTTTTACCCTGGAGATGTGGAGTTGGACAGATTGATGAAGAAACAAAAACAAATAATCTTACTACTACGTCTATCACAAATTCCGGAGAATCAATTGAGGTGATGGGTAAACTTAAACAGGAAGGACATCCTGTATTGGATAGTATTTTTGAACACTGGAAAATGCAAAAGGAATATTATCCGGTGTTGCAAGGAGATGAAATCAATAAATATTACGCTATAATAAAACCGCAAATTGCGTTTCCCGATTATCCGCTTGATGCTGAGCAATATGGTCATTTCATTTTCTTTAAAGAAGGTTTTGTGTTTGCATGGACTGAAAATAAATTATCAGAAGAAGAGTTGCAGATATTCCGCAGGTTTGCTTCTGTGCTGAGTCTTACTTACAGGCGTTATATGGATTTAAAGGAAGCCGAAGCACGAGCAGTAGAAGCAGTAAGGCAAGCATCGCTCGATCGTGTTCGTGCAGAAATTGCTTCAATGCGTACAGCAGAAGATCTAAATCGCATCACACCGATAATCTGGCGTGAACTCAAAACACTTGATGTTCCTTTTATTCGATGCGGTGTTTATATAGTTGATGAAACCAATTCAAAAGTTCAGGTATATTTAACTACACCTGATGGTAAATCACTTGCTGTTTTAAATTTAGATTTTAATGCAAATGAATTGACAAGCAACAGTGTTGAATACTGGCGAAAGAAAAATATTTATACTGAACACTGGACTAAGAAACAGTTTATAAGCTGGACAAAATCGATGATTGAACAGGGGCAAATCCAGAATGCAGAAACTTACCAGGGTTCTATTGATCCTCCGGAATCTCTTGATTTATACTTCGTTCCTTTCACACAAGGAATGCTTTATGTCGGAAACACTTCTCCCCTAATTGAGGAAAAACTTCAGACAGTTGCTTCATTGGCTGAAGCGTTTTCTATTGCTTATGCACGTTATGAAGATTTTAAAAATATTGAGGAAGCAAAAAACCGGACGGAGATCACCCTGAGTGAATTGAAATCAGCACAAACTCAGCTTATCCATTCAGAAAAAATGGCATCGCTTGGTGAACTTACTGCCGGTATTGCACACGAAATAAAAAATCCTCTCAACTTTGTAAACAATTTTTCTGAAGTAAGCCGTGAATTGCTCGATGAAATGAAAACCGGATTACAAAATAAAAACAATGAAGAAGTTTTAGATATTATTGAAGATTTAAAGCAAAATCTCGAGAAAATAAATCAGCACGGAAAACGAGCTGATTCAATTGTTAAAGGAATGCTTCTTCATTCAAGAGGAACTTCGGGAGAAAAAGTTTTAACAAATATTAATGATCTTCTTGATCAATACGTTACTCTTGCGTACCACGGTTTGAGAGCACAGAACAAAGAATTTAATATTACCATTGAAAAGAATTACGACAAATCAATTGATAAAGTAACCGTTGTTCCCCAGGATATCAGCAGAGTTTTTCTGAATTTAATAAATAATGCATGTTATGCCGCTTATGAAAAAAAGAAAATGAGGGAAAATAATTTCTCTCCGACGCTTAATGTTTCTACAAAAAATTTACAGAATAAAGTTGAGATAAGAATACGGGATAATGGATATGGAATTCCGGAATCAATAAGAGAACAGATATTCAATCCGTTCTTTACAACAAAACCAACAGGTGAAGGAACCGGCTTGGGCTTATCAATCAGCTATGATATTGTTACAAAAGTTCATGGCGGAGAAATAAAATTTGAAAGCGAAGAAGGCAAATACACGGAGTTTATTATAAGTTTACCTGCTCCATAATTATTTATAAAGTTAGAATCACTATCAATCAAAACATTTTTATAAAAGGAAATTAAATGTCCCTTGCAAGAATTTTAGTTGTAGATGACGAACCGGATCTGGAGTTTCTCATCGTACAAAAATTCAGAGGAAAAATAAAAGCCGGCGAATATGAATTCCTGTTTGCCAGGGATGGTTCAGAAGCATTAAATGTAATCAGCAATAACAGTTCTATTAATCTTGTGCTGACAGATATTAATATGCCTGTTATGGATGGACTGACACTTCTTTCCAAAATTAATGAGCTGAATAACAGGTTAATGAAATCTGTTATCGTGTCAGCATACGGTGATATGGAAAATATAAGAACAGCAATGAACAGAGGAGCCTACGATTTTATTACAAAGCCAATCGACCTGAAAGACCTCGAAATAACTATAGAAAAATCTTTGAAAGAAATTGAAGAATATAAGCTCGTTCTTTCTGCACATAATAAATTAATTGCAATTCAGCAGGAACTTGATATTGCAACAACGATCCAGACTTCAATACTTCCAAAAACATTTCCTGCTTTCCC
>JANWIS010000089.1 GCA_025449775.1 Ignavibacteriaceae bacterium | reverse complement strand
ATTGTATTTGTTCTTACTGTTGAATCGTACTGCTCATACACCCATCTTTTTGAAGCGATGTTTGGAGAAGAAAAAATTTTAAGAAAAGTTTCCTGAATGTTTTTTGGTTCTGTTAAAGAAGAAAAATTAAATGATCTTTTTTCTTTTATATATGACGGCTCTCTCTTTTCACGAATGTAAACCGGTGCACCACAGCCAAGAACTAATTCGAACGGAGGAATTTCTGCTTCGAGTTTACCTTTGTAGTTGATGAACAGCTTATCTTCATTTATTACTTCACCAATAATTTCTGAATGTAGATCCCATTTTTCAAAAACATCTTTTACTCTATCCTCATAACCTTTTTTTACAACACACAACATTCTTTCCTGACTTTCAGAAAGCATTATTTCATAAGCGCTCATTCCTTCTTCGCGTAACGGAACTTTATCCAGATTAATTCTCATTCCGGATTTTCCCTTTGCACTCATTTCTGTTGTCGAACAGGAAATTCCTGCAGCACCCATATCCTGAATTCCAATAAGATATCCTTTACGAATAATTTCAAGAGAAGCTTCAAGTAAAAGTTTTTCAGTGAAAGGATCACCAACCTGAACGGATGGACGTTTTGATTCAGATTTTTCCGAAAGTTCTTCCGAAGCGAAAGTTGCACCATGTATTCCATCTCTTCCCGTTGAAGAGCCAACTATCATAACAGGATTGCCTTCCCCTTTTGCAATTGCACTTGCGAAAGTATTAGTTCTTACAATTCCAACTGCCATGGCATTTACTAAAGGATTTCCCTGGTATGATTCATCAAAATAAACCTCACCTGCTACTGTCGGAACGCCAAAACTATTTCCATAGTCACCGATACCTTTTACAACTCCGGCAAAAAGATAACGTGTTCTTGCATCATCCAAAGTTCCAAAGCGAAGTGAGTTGAGAGAAGCAATTGGTCTTGCACCCATTGTAAAAATATCACGCATTATTCCGCCAACACCGGTTGCAGCACCTTGATATGGTTCAACTGCAGAAGGATGATTGTGACTTTCAATTTTAACCGCAACAGCTAATCCATCACCAATATCAACGACTCCGGCGTTTTCTTCACCGGCACCAACAAGCAATTTTCCTCCGCTTCTTGGAAGAGTTTTTAATTGTGCAATTGAATTTTTGTAACTGCAGTGTTCACTCCACATTACACTAAATATTCCAACCTCAGTAAAAGTCGGAGTTCTGCCAAGTATTTTTATAATTCGTTCGTATTCTTCTTTATTGAGACCATGTTCTAAGGCAAGATCAAGAGTTACTTCGGGTTGTTTCATTAATAAGATGAATTTAAGTTTAAGAGAGAATTTTTATTTGTGAAATATAATAAAAATCTTCCCCTCCCTTTATGGGAGAGGATTAAAAGGAGAGATTATTTACTTCTGATTTAGGTATTCTTCCCAAATCTTAAACAACTGGTATGTTGCATAAATATCTTTCGAACAATAAACTGCAATATCTTTTATCCTTCCTGCTTCATAAAGATTTTTTACTTCCATTCCCGAAATATCTTTTGACTTCGGTGATTCAATTCCAAATGACTGGCAGTAAAAATCCAGATTAAATTTTCTAGTTGATCCATAAAATGTAAACTGTTCAAGCAGATCAATGTGTTCGTCACCATAACGGTAACCCATTAAATTTTTCGATACTTTCACATTCAACATTGCTGAACGCATCATCAAGAAAGGGATATCAAAATTTCTTCCGTTAAATGTTATAAACTGGTCAACAATTTTTGCAACTCTCCAGAAAGATTCAATCATCACTTTTTCAGACAAGCCTTTGTAAAAAACTTTTTCATCTTCACTTTTCCACTCTTCTGATTTTTCGCTTTCATAATAAATGTATGATCGCTCTCTCTCAACATCATAGATCCCTATTACAATACACTTTGCCGTATAAGGATAAAGGCTTGTATAACGAACTGCATCGTCAATCATCATTTGTCTTTTTTCCGGATCGGGTTCTTTATCGGCATAACGAAGCAGGTATTCTCTTTGACTTTCGGAAAGTGTTTCGAACGGATGAGCACAGGTTTCAATATCGAAAACTATTCTTCGCATTTTGACTCCTAAAATATTATTGAAGAATGTCATTGCGAGCGGAGCGAAGCAATCTTTTAAGAAAATGAGACTGCTTCATCCCGACCAGTCGGGATTCGCAATGACAAGATAATATTAATCTCTTAAAATCTGTACTGATGGCTCAAAGGTTTTTACTTTTTGAATAAATGTGTCAGGAAGCGGAATTGATTTTCTTGTTTTAGAATCAACATAAACAACAACACCTTTTCCATCGACAACTACGGTTCCAGTTTTTTGTTTTACAATCAGGTGATCGAAACCGAAAGAAGAATTTTTAATATAGGATAGTTTTGAGTAAACATCCAGCACATCATCGTAATAAGCGTGATCACGATAATTGATTTCATTCCTGACCATAAAATATAATTTGCTATCTGAAAAAATACCTTTTTCAGGCATCAGTCCTGCGACCTTTATGTATTCGAGTCTACCTGTTTCTAAATAATTAAGATAAATGGCGTTGTTGCAAACACTGAGCATATCAACTTCGTGAAAGCGAACTGTTACTGTGTATTTGTGGTTGAAATCTTTTTGGGATAAAAGTTCGTTTCGCATTTTACATATTGAATATTTAATTCAACAACAATGAAATAATTATTTAAAAACTTCATCAAGAATATTTGCAGCTTTATTTATATCATCATCATTTACATCAAGATGAGTCACGGTTCTTAAAGAGTCAATTGTTCCGGGAGTCAGAATTAATCCTTTTTCTTTACACAGTTTAAGTCCCTCGGCAGGAGTCATCTTTAATGGTTTGAAGAGAAGAATGTTTGTCTGAACTGCTTCCATATTTATTTCAAGATTACGATTCGATTTAATTCTTTCAGCAAGAATTTTAGCTCTCCGATGATCTTCACTCAGTCTTTCTCTGTTATTCTTAACTGCGTATAAAGCGGCTGCTGCAAGTATTCCAACCTGTCTCATTCCTCCACCCCAGGCTTTTCTAACCCGGTAAGCTTCTTTAATAAAATCTTTTGAACCGGCAATTGCAGAGCCAACAGGTGCTCCAAGTCCTTTTGAAAAGCAGCAGGAAACAGAATCAAAATGTGATGCATATTCTTTTGGAGAAATTCCTGTCTCAACACAAGCATTCCAGATTCTTGCACCATCGAGATGATAAAATAAATTGTGTTTCTTCGCAAGATTTTTTAACGCAACAATATTCTCTAATGGCCAGATGGTTCCGCCTGCACGGTTGTGTGTGTTTTCAACTTCAATAATTTTTGTACGGGGCATATGATAAGCAGTAGTTCGGATATACGGTTCAACTTGTTCAGCAGTAAGAATTCCGAGTTTTCCATCGAGAGGATAAATCTGAATTCCACTGAGCAAAGCGGGAGATGAAGATTCATAATTGAAAATATGTGCTTCACGATCGCAAATAACTTCATCACCCGGATTTGTAAGAACATTTAAACAAAGCTGGTTACCCATTAATCCGCTTGGAACATACAACGCTGCTTCCTTACCAAGAAGTTCTGCAATATATTCTTCGAGCTTGTTAACAGTTGGATCTTCTTTAAAAACATCATCACCAACTTCTGCTTCGAGCATAGCTTTACGCATTTCGGGTGATGGTTTTGTAACTGTGTCGCTTCTTAGGTCTATGAATTTCATTTTATTTCCGATGTCATCCTGAGCCTGTCGAAGGATGATATATATGTTAATAAATACTCTGTCACACTTCGACAAGCTCAGTGTGACAACCAGTTACAATTTAAATTTATTCTTTAACCAAAACAAAATATTCATCCCAAAAATCCAGATTGAAATAACAGAACAGATAACAGAAATAATTGCCGGATTACTTGTGTAAAATGTTTTTTCAGTTTGAAGAGGAACTTCTCCAACGAGGATTGTTTTTGTGAACATTTCAGTTTCTGCTAAGATTTCTCCTTTTGCATTTATAATACAGCTTACTCCACCATTTGCACAGCGAACAACTGATCTTCTGTTTTCAATTGCACGAAGTATTGCAAAATCTTTGTGTTGATATGGACCGCTTGATTTACCGTACCAGCTATCGTTTGTAACGACTGCAATCATTTCTGCATCTCTCTGAACAAATGCCGAAACAAATATCGGATCGACAGATTCATAACAGACAAGTCCGCCAACTTTTATCGTATCTAGTTCATCATTATAAATTTTAAATACAGTTGTATCTTTTCCGATATTCCATCCGGTAATGCCAACACCCCATTTAAAGAGATCACCTAAAAAAGAAATCTTATCTGCAAAAGGAACACGTTCACCTAATGGAACAAGTTTCATTTTTCCGTACCGCTGAATTTTTCTTGTTCCCGGATTTAAACCTAATATAGCATTGTAAGTTGCATAATGAAAATTTCCCTGCTTGGAATATTTTGCATCATCAGGAACATTTTGATTTACAGAGTAATAAACCATATCAGGCATTCCCGTCATCAGGGAAACTTTATGTCGATCTAAAAAATTAAAAATTGAATCTTCAATTGTTGGATAAGTTCCGCCGAAAGTATAGGTAGGCAGAGCAGTTTCGGGCCATAAAATAATTTCTACATTTTCCTTCAAACATTTTCTAGAAAGTTCAAGATATAAACTGGATAGCTGACCAAGGTTTCCATTTTCCCATTTATCCCATGGATTTAAATCCGGTTGCACAATTCCAACTTTGATTTTTCTTTCGGATACTTTAAATGATGAGAGCCGATAGAATCCATAAATAAAAAAGCATAAAAAAATTATTGCGGTGATTCCTGCAGGAATAAAATTAATTCTTTTTTCTTTTCTCTTTTCAAAAAATGATTTGTAAACCAGGACATTGATAAAAGCGACAGTTAGGGATAAGCCAAACGTTCCTATGATATCTGCAGCCTGAATAAACAAATTGAATTTTGCCAGGCCGTGTCCCAAAAGCAGCCACGGAAATCTCAGATCGGTTAGAGTCAATAAGTATTCAAGTGTAACCCAAAAAAATGGAAATAACCAGAGCGCATCAAATTTTGGAAAATTTTTTTTCGAGAGATAAAAAAGAGTCGAAGGAATCAGCATGACACAGGGAAATGCAAAAAGAAGTGCGGCACCTCCCATCATCAAAAAAGTATCAGCTTCTGATGACCAGCTTCCAACCCAATAAATTGTAATACCGCTGAACACAAAGGAGAAAGTAAACGCAGCTCTGTTTATCGCTGCCAATGTTGATCGCCGGTTTATGACAATCAAATATGGTACAAGTCCAAAGAAGATTAAAAGTGTGAAAGGAAATGGAAACGGTGGAAAAGAAAATCCTAATAAAATCCCACTTAGAATTAACAGCAGGCGATCATTTCTTTTTTGTTTTTTTGCTTCAGGAGTTAATTGGGTTCTGTATTTTGAAAAAAAATTCAACCTGTCTTTTTCCTTTTCTTAAAAAATATCCTGACGACAAAAAACAAAATCAAAATAATTGTAGCAGCAATTACGATATTACTGTAAGTTGTTAAATATTT
>JANWIS010000088.1 GCA_025449775.1 Ignavibacteriaceae bacterium | reverse complement strand
ATTACTTTTATCAATCTTGATTCATTAAGTAATTCGTTTGCTGTCTTCTGAACTTCTGCGGATGTAATCTCGTCAATCGTTGAAAGATATTCTTCAACCGGGATTACTCTGTCAAAATAAAGAATTGAGTTAGCAATCCTCATCATACGGTTGGTTGTGCTTTCAAGGCTGAGAAGAGTTCCGCCTTTCAAATATTCTTTTACCTTTTTTAGCTCCTTCTCACCAACAGGTTTTTCTTGTACTTTTTTAAATTCCTTAAAAACTATATCAATTACTTTTTCGTACTGGTTCTGGTTCGTTGAAAAATATACTCCGAATGCAGAAGTATCGTAATACGAATTCAGGAAAGAATTTATCTGGTAGGTAATTCCCAATTTTTCGCGTATTGCTAAAAATAAACGTGAACTGCTGCCTTCACCTAAAAGTGCTGATAAAAATCTAACAGGAATTCTTTTTTTATCTTTATATCCGAACGTTGTTCTCCCTATTATTGTATGAACCTGCTGAACATCCTTCTCAATAACTTCATCATTAGCTTTTTTAAGAATAAATTTTTCCCGGTTTGTACGTGATTTTGATGTTCTTTGAGTTACATATTTTTCAGTCAGCTTTATCAGCTCATCATGTTTTAAATTTCCCGAAGCAACAACCAGAAGATTATCTGTTTTATATTTTGAACCGTGATATTTAAATAAATCGTTCGATTTAAAATTGAGTATGTTATTTTCATTGCCGATCACAGGAAGACTCAAT
Source organism: Ignavibacteriaceae bacterium (assembly GCA_025449775.1). GTDB lineage: Bacteria > Bacteroidota > Ignavibacteria > Ignavibacteriales > Ignavibacteriaceae > IGN2. The sequence continues at coordinate 4,378 of JANWIS010000088.1, read as the reverse complement.
TTATTCCCGCTGAAAATAATTTCTTCAAATTTATCATAGAGAAGTTCTTCAGGGTTATCATCAATATCTTTCAGTTCATCAACAACAACTCCAGCTTCTTTTTTGATATGAACTTCTTTGAAAAGAGGATGCTGGATTAGATCGGAAAGCACTGCGAAAGTTTTTCCAAGATTTTCTGAAAGTCCTTTTGAATAATAACATGTGTGTTCTTTAGAAGTGAATGCATTCAGGTAACCGCCGCATGATTCAATTTCCTCAGCAATCATTTTAGCAGTCCGCTTTTTGGTTCCTTTAAATAACATGTGTTCGATGAAATGGGAAATTCCGTTATTCCGGTTGTTTTCATCCCTTGCACCAACATTAAACCAAAACCCGATAGTAAATGATTTAACATGAGGAATAAACTCGGATATAATCCGCGTTCCGCCCGGAAGTGTAGTTAAGTAGTAATTATCCACTGTTTTTGCTTAATGAAGATTAAATTTCTTAAGCAAATATAAGGACAAAAGTGATAATGATAAATGAAGGATTTTTCTTTTAACTGGCTTCAATCCGCTCAGAATATTTATTAAGATATTTCTGATAAAACTTAGTAATTGCCGTATAAGCTTTTTCCAGAATTTGTTCATTCGGTAGGATTACTACTCTGAAATGATTTGTTCCGGGTTTCTGGCCAAAACCGTTTCCGGGAACAACCACGACTCCGGTTTCTTTTATTAGCTCAGCTACAAAATGAGCATCAGATTCAATTCCATGAAGTCTTGGAAAAGCGTAGAAAGCTCCTTCGGGTTTTACGCAGGAAATTCCTTCAATCGAGTTCAACATTTCCATTGTTAAATTTCTACGGCTTTCAAGTTTCTTATTAGATTCAAAAAGATTCGAGTGATCACCTTCGAGTGAAATTTTTATTGCATATTGTTCAGGATGATTTGCAGAAAGCCGGGCTCTTAAAATTTTATTGATTGCTTCAATATAATCTGATACAACTTCCTTTATGCCGCTTACAATTCCCCAGCCTATTCTGAATCCGGGAACCATATAATTTTTTGAAAGTCCGCCGAATGTAACACACGAAACATCTTTATTTAAAGAAGCGATTGAAACATGTTTCTTCCCGTCGAACAAAAGTTTATCATAAATCTCATCGGCAAAGATGACAAGATCATGTTCAAGTGCAACATCAATAATCTGCCGAAGATTTTCCAGAGTATAAAGCGAACCTGTTGGATTGTTCGGGTTAATAAGAATTATCGCTTTAGTTTTTTTGTTTATCTTACTTTTTATGTCATCAATATCAGGAAGCCATCCATTTTCTTCACTAAGGTAATATGGATTTTCAATCATCGAGAGCTTGCTTGCAATAGCTGTATAAAGCGGGTAACCGGGACTCGGTGTAAGAACATTTTCACCATCATTCACAAGAGCAGTTAAGCAGACATCAATTGCTTCGCTCGCTCCTGTAGTAATAAAAATATCGTGAACATTTTTAATTCCTTTTCTTTCTGCTTCCCGTTCAACTGCATCTCGTGCTTCCTGTATTCCGGATGAAGGTGCATAACCATTGTAATTTTTTTTCATCGCATCGAAAGTCGCGTTCAACAAATGTTCAGGAGGTTGAAAATCAAAAATATTTGGATCACCGACATTCAGGTAGAGCATTTGTTTACCGGTTTTGGCAACCTGGTTTGCTAACACAACTATATCTCGTACTGCGTATGTTATATTTTCTGTTCTTGATGCCGGAATGATTTTTTTTGGATTCATTTAATTCCCAACTATTTCGTCACTTAAATTTTTTTGCTCTCTAAATTTAATTGAAACTCTTCTAAAGATGAAGTCTTCTATATTTAGAATACAATCTGGGATAAATATATAAACTAGTGATATTAAATTAAAAAAGGTCAGGTATTGACTGACCTTTTTGTCAATTATTTCTTAACATTACTTTAACAAAATCATCTTCTTCGAGTTCATATATCCTTGTCCTGAGCTTGTCGAAGGATTATCTGCAACTAATTGATAAATATAAACTCCACTTGCAAGACCTGATGCGTTGAACTGAACTTCATATCTTCCTGCTTGCTGCTCTTCACTGACAAGCTCTTTTATTTTTCTTCCAAGTATGTCGTAAATAATTATTGATACTTCACTCGTGTTTGGAAGATCATATTTTATTATTGTTGTTGGATTGAATGGATTCGGATAATTCTGGTATAAAATATATTCAGTTGGAAGAATTTCTTTTTCTGTCTCTTTCCCTTTCCCTCCAAAATTCTTTCTCAGTATTCCATTTAACTTTGCATTGTAATCAGCGGAGGTTTTAATAATATATTTATTGAGTGTTCCTTTTTGCATTGTTGAATCATTTCCTTCAACAAGCAATGCAGTTGTTAGAGCATCTATCTCTGCATACACTGCTTCCTCGGAATTTGGATTCTGTTGAACAATTCCATCGAATTCATTTATTGCATCTGTATATTCCTCTTCTCCAACCTTGCTCAGGATTGCAAGCTGTTCAAATATTTTCTTGTCAAGTGAATCTTCGGAATTAGAAGCCAGAGCAGTGAAATCATCACCGATACTATTAAAGAATTCAGGAGTTTGATTTAGTATTTTACCAATTACATATTTTCTTTTATATGCAAGGTACTTCTCTTCTTCAGTAGCACTACTGCTAATTATGATTTCATACATTTGCAATGCATCGATTAATTCTCCTGTAAGAAAATATTCTTCTGCTTCAGCGTAATCTAATTCCAGATCTGTTAATCCTAACACTTCCTCTCCGGTTGAATTTATTGAGAGTATTATTTCACCTGAGGATGTTCGTACAATAAGTTCATTTTCAGCACCTCCACTTGGTCCATCGGGCTGCGGACAAGCTTCGGTGTAATAAGGATTATAATCTACTGTTATATCTCCAAACCTTGCAGCAGAAACTGAATCACCCCAAAAATTCCACTCTGCATTTATACTTAGTATGAATGTACTGCCAATGCCGTTCATTAATAAAAAAGTATTTATTAATGGATCAGAAGGTTCCCTGTTATCATAAATTGAATTACATCCTTTGAGCATCTCAGTATTTGAATCATAGAAATAAATTTCTGAACCGTCATTGTCAAGTGGTCCATTAGTTTCTTCCCAACCTCCGTTCTCTCTAACTTCATTGTGACCTGATAATGCATAGATCTCTGGCTCAGCTCCGGCTATTTCCTCTCTCATATATGGTACTGAACCGGAACCGACATAAATACCGTGATATTTATTTGAGTAAATAAGATTACTGCCCAGCTTGGGTGATGAATTGCCAAGATGTATTCCAACAGAGTGACCAGAAATATAATTTGCTCTTAATAGTCCTCCACTGCTCGATAACATAATCCCCGGTAGTTCCTCTGAGCTTGATTCTAAAATATTATCTACTACTTCAGAATTCGTTACTGACGACAGAAAAATTCCAAGATCAGTTCCTGTGTTCCAGTTATCTTGAATAATCACTTCTTCAAGATTTGCAACAGATATTCCATAGCTGGAATTTTGGATTGTGCAATATTTTATTCTTTGTGTTGAACCGAATAACTCCGGTGTCTGTCCTAAAATGTTGATTGAACTTTCTCCGCAATCAATAAAATCTACGTACTGTATATCGAAAGAGATCGATTCAACTTCTGCTAATATTCCTGTCACAGCATTTTTAACTTCACAGTATGATATGTTCAATGATCCTTCTGAATCAATTACAATTCCGTTTTCATTTTCTGGTGAAACGAAATCCAGTATTAATTTGTTTCCTTCTGTACCACTTATGGTTGCAGGTCCTTTGATGATTAGTTTTTTGCCGGAAGCGAATTGTATTTTCCCGTTTTCTAAATTCACAATGCTGCCATCTTTTATAATTATATTTCCATTTGCAAAGTATGTGTTATTTATAGAAAGTGTAGCACCATTTTCAATTGTCATATCATCCATCAGAGTAATATCATCACCAGCCACCTCATCATAGATAAGTCTTCCACCATATAATATTACAGGTGAAACACGATAAAGTCTTCCTTCTCCTGCTGGCATTTCTTCATAATATGTTATAGAGGATTCAAATTCAATTGTTGTATCTACTCCGCCTTCAATATCAGTAAAGCTAACATTTTCATAGCCAGTGTTGTTAGACACGGTAAGTTTAGCAGTTATATCTTCTTCCGTTCTAAGGCTCGTAAGCAAAAAGTATTTATTATCTAAATGGTCCGCCTCGTTAAAAAATCCCGCATGCCAGAAGTAACTCATTCCATAATGCTGTATTGACAAATATTCGAGCTCGCTTTGATCTGGTGGAATACCTTCGTGATATTCCCTATTTATGTAACTACCAGTGTAATCT
>JANWIS010000087.1 GCA_025449775.1 Ignavibacteriaceae bacterium | reverse complement strand
TCCTGATGCCGGTTATGTTAACCTGACGGTTTATAATATGCTTGGATCTGAAGTTGCAGTTCTGGTGAATGAAAACAAAGATGCCGGAACTCACTCGGTTGAATTCTCAACTGAAAAATCCGAATTTGATTTAGGTTCGGGGGTATATATTTATACTTTAAAGGCAGGTAATTTTTCTCAGACCAGGAAAATGGTTGTCATAAAGTAACCATTCATTAACAACACAAATACTTTTAATGCCGTATCACCCGATGCGGCATTTTTATTTTAAATGATTCGTTTTAATCCGGACAGACTTGAAATGATAAAATCCGGCTTTTCATTTTCAATCAGCTTTTTTATTCTGTAACCGAATAAAACTCCGCAAGTTTTAGCACCAGCATTTTTTCCGCATTGAATATCGAGTTCAGTATCACCCACAATTAAAGTTTCTGAAGGAGTGGTTCCAAGTTCTTTGCATATATATAATAGCGGTTCAGGAGAGGGTTTAAGAGTTAATCCGTTCCTTCTGCCCATTATATAATCAAAAGATGATTGAAGATTAAAATAATTAATAATTAGTTGTGCTTGGTCCTGCATCTTAGTTGTAAGGAGTGAAATTTTTATCCCATTTAATTTAAGATACTTAAGTGTTTCTTCAACTTCAGGATAGAGATTTGAATCATTTATATAATCAAAGTAAATGGATTTGTAGATTGAAATGAAATGTTCAAAATCATTGACTTCAATTTTCAGTTCTCTGAAGATATCAACAAAGTGTTTTCCAATCATACTGATGAAAATTTCTTCGTTGATATTATAACTGATGTTTAAATGATCTAATACTGCTTTTGTGCTTTTGAGAATTGTATCTTTCGAATCGACGAGAGTTCCATCAAGATCGAAGCAGATATGTTTAATCGTCTTCAGTTTCAGAATCTTTCACTTCGTTTTTTTCATTTTCAATATATCTTTCCCTTTCCATTTCTCCTCTGCAGCATTCGTCAACGTTTATTGTGCAGTTTGAACACTGGTAATGTCCGTGTACCCATATAAGGAGTACAGGCTGGTTGCACCAATTACAAATGTAAAGTGAATTCTTATTCAACAGGATATAAATTCTGGAATCAGACTTTAAAATTCAGTCAAAATTAACAATCATAGTGTTTCAGCAATAATTTTCAGTCGAATTTCAATGAAAATAGTTTTATTTTAGTGGTACACTTTTTCATAGTTTTGCATACACATTATTAATAAACAATACATCAATAAAGGAGAAAATAATGAAAGGAACCAAATACTTTCTTTTATTCACGACGGTTCTTGTATTCTTTGCAATGTATTCAAACACATTTGCACAGTCTGAACCGGTTCTATATTTCTGCGAAAGATATGACAGCGATGATGGTGAAATCGGTGTCAGCGACAGATTTACAAAAGGATACATCACTGTAATGGTCAAAAGCGAATATGCATTGAAGTTAGATGATTGTTCCATACAATACGATAAATACAATTATCGAACAGGTGATTTCGAATACTACAAGAAGTTTGATTTTGTTGTCGAACGTGATATGAAATATATCTTCTTCGAAAGGAATGAAGACAGTGATCTGGAATTTGACGATACAGGAATTTACAGAGTGTTTTTGCTTGATGAAGACGGCAGTACTGTAACAAGTGCACTTATAGAAATAATCGACTAAAAAGACACTCACTCTTTTTAAGCCCCGATTTCAATTCGGGGCTTTTTTATTCATAGAAATTATTTCCTCAGATTGAAATCAAGCTTCAGTAACCTTATTTTTAAACTGCTTTCAAAGTGAATTATCAAAAGTTAAATTTTAAACCGGAGCTAAAATGTTAAAACAGATTCAGGAGTTGTTGGGAAAAGATGCTGAAGAACTTTTAAGCTACAAAGCCAAATTCCCGAAAGAGCAGTTAATACTTCCCGGTCCTGATTTTATTGACCGGGTATTCTTACAAACTGATAGAAACCCGAACGTCTTAAAAAATCTCAGCTGGATTTTGAACAGAGGAAGACTATCCGGAACAGGATACGTTTCAATACTTCCAGTTGATCAGGGAATTGAACATTCGGCCGGTGCATCATTCGCACCAAACCCTGTTTACTTTGATCCGGAAAATATTGTAAAGCTGGCTGTGGAGGGCGGATGCAATGCATGTGCTTCAACACTTGGTGTACTTGGAATGGTTTCGCGAAAATATTCACATAAAATTCCTTTCATTTTAAAGTTGAATCACAATGAGCTTTTAACATATCCGAATAAATTTGACCAGATAATGTTTGGCGGAGTAAAGCAAGCTTTTGATATGGGAGCTGCAGCAGTTGGTGCGACAATTTATTTTGGTTCAGAAGAAAGTGCGCGGCAAATAGTTGAAGTGAGCAGTGCTTTTCAATATGCACATGAACTCGGATTAGCAACTGTATTGTGGTGTTATCTCAGAAATTCAGAATTCAAAAAAGATATTGATTACCATGTTTCTGCAGATTTGACAGGGCAGGCAAACCATCTCGGTGTTACAATCGAAGCTGATATCATCAAGCAGAAGCTTCCTGAAAACAATGGCGGATACAATGCATTAAAATTCGGGAAGACTCACAAAAAAGTTTATTCTGATCTGAGTTCGGACCACCCGATTGATTTAACACGATACCAGGTAATTAATAATTATATGGGAAGAGCCGGATTGATAAACAGCGGTGGAGCTTCTGGTGAAAATGATTTTGCAGAAGCTGCAAGAACAGCAGTTATAAATAAACGAGCAGGCGGAATGGGACTAATTTCAGGAAGAAAAGCTTTTCAGCGGCCAATGGGTGACGGTGTTAAATTATTGAACCTGATACAGGATGTTTATCTGACGAAAGAGATAACGGTAGCTTAATTAATAAAATATTTTGATTAAAAAAGCGCCTCACAGAGGGGCGTTTTTCATTTTAAAAAATCAATGGGCAAGTAAATAATCAACAATCTTCCCGAGTTCTTTAATATTTTTTTCACCAAAGCTGGGCATAATCTGGCTCGGATACTTTTTCCTGTATTCTTTAAACCTGTCTTCATTCAAATAGTTACCCGGATTCCTCAAATAAGAAAGAAGACTTTCTTTTCCCCAGTGTTCAGATAAATTATTTAATGCCGGTGCCATTTGCGTTCCCGTAAGATTACTGCCATGACAATTTAGACATCCAAAATTATTTAATAGCTGTTCGGCTGATAGTTCAGTAGAACTTTCTTCAGTCATTTCGTTATAGGTTTCAGAGGAAAGGTCGCGTGATGTTTCTTCCTTCTTTGTAATTCTTCCAAGAAAAAAAAGAATTATAAACACGGCTAAAAAAATTGAAACCCATATCTGTGGTTTGGTCATATCTAAATTCTTATCATAATAAAGAACTTCAATAATTGAGGTTGAAACCTATTAAAAAGGCCATTCTTAAACAATGATGCTGATTCAAATTTAAGACTTGCTATTATCGGCAGGTAATTTTACTCGACAAAAATAACTAGGCATCTTCGAGCCACTAGTAAACAATTTTTATTAGTATGAACTGAACAAAATTTTCGCTTCGATTGCTTAATTAATAAATCAATACAAATGTCAATTGATAAAAAATGCATATGTGCCTAAAATATTTTTGAGAAATAATCTATTAATCTAGGAGGTACTCATATGAAAAAAATAATTGGCATCCACTTTTTTATAACTCTCTCGCTCATCTTCTACGGAAATATTTTTGCACAGGTCGAAGTTGACGCAGAATTATTGGCTGCTCTACAAAACCCCAATGAATCAATTGGTGCTGTTATAACTTTTAATGGAGATGGTTCGCCAACAGCATCACAGATCGCTTTATTGAATCAAGTCGGGATAATAAAAGGATTCACTTTCCAATCATTACCGATTGCAGGAGTATTAATTAACCAGCAGCAAGTCGAAGCTCTCGCTTCAAATCCCGAAGTCAGATCCATCTATTTAAATAAACAGCTCGAATACAATAATTACAACAGCACTGCTTTAACAGGTGTTGACAGGTTAAGAAGTGATCAGACTATAACTTCATATAACGGAGGATTACCTGTTTCAGGAAAAGATGTTGGTGTGTTGGTTCATGATAGTGGTATTGATGGTGTACATTCTGATGTTGAGTTCGGATCAAACCTTGTTCAAAATGTTCTCGGTTCAACAAATCCTCATGCCTACGATGATATCTTACCGATAGTCTATATTGAAAATGTTCCTGCAACAGATAATAACTCCGGTCATGGCACACACGTAGCAGGTACAGTTGGTGGAACCGGAGTTCGTTCAACTGGAAAATATGAAGGCGTGGCTCCAGGTGCAGATTTAATAGGCTATGGTTCCGGTGCGGTGCTTCTTGTACTCGATGCAATCGGTGGATTTGATTATGCACTGACTCATCAGTATGAATATGGGATTAGAATAATTACAAACTCATGGGGATCATCAGGATCATTCTCACCGAATAATCCTGTTAACGTTGCTTCGAAGAAAGCCTATGACAGAGGAATTGTTGTCACATTTTCAGCAGGAAATAGCGGACCAGGTGAAGGAACATTATCACCTTATGCAGCGCCATGGGTAATAACAGTTGCAGCCGGAAATAAGTTCGGCTCTCTTGCAGATTTTTCTTCAAGAGGAATTAAAGATGAAAGTTTTACGTTTACTCTTGGTGGACAAACATGGACTTATGAAAACAGGCCGACTATTACAGCACCTGGCGTTGATGTAATATCCTGTCGTGCTGCGGGAATTTTACCTATACTTGGAGATGACACACAAATTGAACCTGAGTATCTTCCTTTCTATACAACAATGAGTGGAACTTCAATGTCTTGTCCGCATACTGCCGGAATAGTTGCATTAATGCTCGAAGTTAATTCTTCACTTTCACCATCTCAGGTGAAAGAAATTATTCAAAAGACCGCTACAAACATGCCATACTTTGAACCTTGGGAAGTTGGAGCTGGTTACATTAATGCTTATGCTTCTGTCGATTATGCAATCCGTTCACCGAATTATGGTTCAACGGTTAATATGTTCAGAGCTTTTAATAGCGAACTTACTGTTGAAATTACACGGCTGCCTTTTATGATTGATTACAATCCAATAGTTGCTTTCTCTGAATCAGAAAACCGTTTTCCATTTACAGTGCCTGCAGGAATTACAGGATTGGAAGTCAGAGCCGATGTTCATGGTCAAACTGGTGACGACGGGAATACTATCAATCTCGTATTAATTTCTCCCGATGGTACAGAATACAGTTCGGGAGTTAATGTTTTATTTCCTTTATATCACGATAGAACAGTTGCTGCAGTAAATCCAATTTCGGGCAACTGGATTGTTGAGCTTCGCGGTTTAAGAGGTGATCCGGCAAACCCAACAAGCGGGCTTGGTACTCCTGAAGATGTTTTTGGTAGAGTAAAATTAGTAAAGGTAATAGGTTACTCAGGACTAGATGATATCTCAGGTCATCCTGCCGAGTCATCAATTAAGCTTGCAATAAATTCACGACTTGCAGATGGTTTTCCAAATGGAACTTTCAAACCAAATGATTTTTTAAAAAGAATTCATCTTGCAGATTATCTTATGATGGGTCAGGCAATTAGACAATATCTTCCTACAAACGGAGTAAATACTTTTCCAGATATTAATTCCAGTCAAAGACTTATTGCTGAATCAGTTTACGGATTTGGAGCAGCATTGAGAGACAGGTTCTACGATTTCAGCGGGGCCGTACTAACCTCAAGTCCTACTCAGTTTTCTCCAAATAACAAAGTAAAAAGATATGAGCTTGCATATTCGATGGTCCAGAGTTTGGGAATGGGTGCTGAGGCACTAGCATTTAATGGACAAGTAACTGT
>JANWIS010000086.1 GCA_025449775.1 Ignavibacteriaceae bacterium | reverse complement strand
TTTCAATACTTATTATAATCCCCGCAGAGCAATTGTTATTAAGGAAGGACATTATAATTGGGAAGGTGATGAATGGATAAAAATGGATTGGCGTGATTTGATAATTTATGAAATGCACATCCGTGATATGACTGAACATCCTTCATCAGGTGTTGATGAAAGAGGAACATATAAAGGTTTAGTTGAAAAAGGAAAAACCGGCGGAATAGATTACATAAAAAATCTTGGTGTAAATGCAGTTGAACTACTTCCTGCACAGGAGTTTGCAAATATTGAAATTCCTTTTAAAGATACTCTCAACGGAAAATATAACACATGGAATCCTTATGAAAGAAATCATTGGGGATATATGACGGCAGCATTTTTTGCCCCTGAAAATTATTACAGCGAGAATATTCGTCAGCTTGAATTGAATCAATGGAAAGGAAAAGATGCAAAAGCTGTTAATGATTTTAAAGATATGGTTAAGGCATTTCATAAAGAAGGAATTGCTGTAATTATGGATGTAGTTTATAATCATATTTCAGAGTATGAAATAGGGAACCTGAAAGAGATTGATAAAGAATATTATTTCAGGTTGGATGATAAAGGAAAATTTATTGATAAGAGCGGATGCGGAAATGATTTTAAAACTGAAAGACCGATGGCAAGAAGAATGATCGTTGAAAGTATCCTTTATTGGATGAAAGAATATCACATCGATGGTTTTCGTTTTGATCTTGGTCATCTTTTGGATTGGAAAACACTCGAGCAGATTATTATCGAAGCAAAAAAAATAAATCCAAATGTAATTTTTGTTTGCGAACCATGGGGTGGAGGTTACGATCCTTCAGGATTTTCAATACGCGGATGGGCTGCCTGGAATGATCAGATTCGAAATGGAATTAAAGGAGAAAATCCTTTTAACGGACATGGATGGATTTTTGGAAAATGGTACGGTAACAACAATCCTGGAAGAATAAACAGTTATGTTAATGGAACTTTGACAAAAGATTCTCTTGGATTATTTCAAATTCCTGAACATTCTGTAAATTATTTGGAATCTCATGATGGATATACTCTCGGTGATTTTATCCGGCTTGGAACTGGAGAAGTAAAACGCGATCAGATAATCAATGATATGAATAAACATATAAAACTTTCTCCTCTTCAATTAAAGCTTAACAAGCTTGCGGCACTTTTTCTTTTTACATCGAGAGGAATAACAATGATTCACTCAGGACAGGAGTTTGCAAGAAGCAAAGTGATTTCAGGTAATATTAATGGACCTGATACACACAAAGGAATGATTGATCACAATAGCTATGACAAAGACAACGAAACAAATTATATCAACTATGAACATGCAAAAATCAACAATGATCTTTTTGATTATTATAAAGGATTGATTGAGTTACGAAAGAAGTACGAAGCTTTTAGAAGAGCTGATTATAGAAATGTAAAATTTGTAGATCATAAGTCTGATCAATTTGTTTGTGAATATTTCCTAGAGTATAAAGAGGAGGAATTCTTGATTATTCTTAATACGAATAGGATGAGTACCCATGTGCATCTTGGTCCCACTGTTGAATTTGATGTGTTAGTTGACGAAAATAGTGCAGGCGTCAGTACACTTCGGACTGTATCTGAATCAATATCAGTTCCTCCATCTTCTGGAATGATATTAAAGAAAAAGTAAATGAAAAAAACGGTTCTAAATATTTTTATCTTCTTTCTTTTCTTTTCCGGGCAAATAAATTCCCAGCAATTTACTGTCGGCTCACCTGAATGGCTTGTGGACAGATATTTCCGTCATCAAAAATTTTCCGATAAACAAAAATATTTTATCGGTGAAATGTCCAAGGAAATTAAAAACCCGTCAATCGGTGAAAAGCTTGAAGGAAAAGCCGAAATGTACTTTCATCAAATACAAGCAGCTAAAAATGAGTGTGTATTTGCAGTGAAGATATATGCTGATGGACAAGCGATCGACTTTTATTGTTATCTGACTAAGCAGAAAGAAAGCTGGAAGATCCGTGCGATCCGAAGTTTTCAGCTTCCGGATTTCCTGTTTAATGTTTTGGACTCACTTTCAAATTTAGGATCAATTTCACCAGATGACTCTTCCTTGTACCGGACAATAAATCTTTTTGTGCTTAATGACGATAAACTGAATGATTACTTGAATAATCATCTGAATAAATTTATTAGTGTGATAGAATATTTTAATCAGACACAGACCAATGAGGTTGATAAAGAATTGAAAGCACTTGGATGTTCAGCAGTTTTTCTCGATAAAAAATATCCGGGATGCATTTTTGTGCAGATAGCTGCATTCGAAAAAACTGAAACCGGATTTATTTATACTTCTGAAACAGCAAAACTTCCGGTTATATCTGAAAAAAAATTTATTTATATCGAAGAAGTTGTGAAGGGTTGGTACATCTACCGGATTATGTAGAATGATTGTGGTTCATTATTCCTTTTCTTACTGATTTCTCTATTGCTTCTTTAAAACTTCTTAAGTTTACAGGTTTTGTAAAAATATGCTCAATTCCAAGCTCAGAATAAAATTCCCTGGATGATCGTTCAATTTTATTTGTTAATACAATAACAGGAATTGATGACTTGAACCCTCGTTTTATAAGTTCTTTAACCAGGGTATAACCATTCATTACCGGCATTTCATGTTCGGTAATTATAAGTGCCGGCGGTGAAATATTAATTCTCTCTAATGCTTCCTTCCCGTTTGAAACAATGCTCACTGCATATTCGGATGCAATGTTCATGAGAATTTTAGAATATAATATCCTGTCTCTCTTATTGTGATCTACGATTAAAATTTTTGCAGAAGCAACAGGAAGGTTAAAAATAAATTCAGCACCTCTTTCAAATTCACTTTTAGCTTCAATTGTTCCGTTGTGCTTAAGAATAATTTCATTCACTAGTGAAAGTCCAAGTCCGCTTCCTTTTTCTCCGGCAGTACCTTCTGAAGTAAATTTTGTATCGAAGTTAAATAGTTTGCTCAGGTTTTCAGGCTTAATACCTTTTCCTGTATCTTTTACAGAGAATTGCAAAAACCGTAACACAGGAGATGCTTTTGCTGAAATTGTTACCCGGTCTCCTCGCTTAGTAAATTTAATTGCATTGGAGAGCAGGTTATTAAAAACTTGTAAAATCAGATTTTTATCTACAAATAAATGATGAGATGAGTCAACAATGTTTTCAATCTTTATTCCTTTCTTCAAGGCATTACCGGAAACAGCACTAATAGATCTGTCAACTAATTCTTTCGCATTAATTCTTTCAGGTTCAAACTTTATTCTGCCTGTTTGTAATCGTGTCCAGTCAAGGAGTGAATTAACAAGTGCAAGCATTGACTTAGAAGATTCCTGAATATACAGGATATATTGTTTCTTTTCGGTTTCAGAAAGTGAATCATCATCTAAAAGCAGATCTGTAAAACCAAGTATTGAGCTGAAAGGTGTACGCAGATCATGTGAGATGATAGAAAGGAACTTGTCTTTAGCTTCATTTAATTTTCTAAGATTTTCGGTTGACTCTTTAAGATCTTCCTCTGCACGTCTATTTAAAGTGATATCACTTACCAATCCATATATCCTCTGGATTTTACCATTGGCATCTCTTACTAAGTTTACTTTATTTCTTACCCAGACAACATTACCGTCTTTATTAATTATTCTTAATTCAAGCTCACTTGTTACTCTGTCAGGACTGTTCAAAAGATTTCCCAGTTTCACTTTTATCTCTGTGAAGTCATCTGGATGAATTATTTTAAGTAAGAGCCTTGCATCACTTAGAAATTCATCCTGACTATAACCGGTTACTTTTTGAACTGCTGAAGTATAGAAAATTGGTCTAAGGTTTTTGCCGACTCTTTCGAATGTATATAAAAAATCATCAATGTTCTCGGTAATATTTCTGTACTTCTGCTCCGATTCTCTTAAAACTTTTTGCGTTCTTTTCCTTTCAGTTACATCTGCAGCCAGGATAACAAATAAGGAACTTCCATTCTCTTTAAATGCTGCTACAGAAAACTCAGCAAAGAAAGTTGAACCATCCTTTTTCTTTGCAAGGAACTCAATCCTTTCATGAGATTTCAATCCCTTGTTCTTTAGAATAAAATGGTCTTTAATTTTTTGTAGATCAGCTTTGGAAACCAGTTCAAGAATATTTTTATTCTCAAGATTGTCAGTCATCTTGTAGCCAAAAATACAAGCGAATGCATCGTTGTTGAATAAAATTTTCTCATCAGTAATAACAGCCAGACCATCCTGTGCTGCGGTGAAAAGCGATGAATAAATAGATGGCCGGGATTTATCTTCAATATCAAAAACTTTTCCAGGGTAACAATAGATTGTCTGGGGTTTTTCATTTTCGAAATTTTCAGCCTTGAAAGAAATATTTATTTTCTCCTCCGTACCGCTGAAATTTTTAATACTAACAGGAAAAGATTTTATTTCTCCCGGAGTTAGAGATAACACCTGTTCTTTTATATTTATTTCTGATCCGGTAATGATGAGATCAAAAAGGTTTTTACTGTATAGTTCAATGTCAGGAAAATTTAGCTTTGTTTTAAATTCATAGTTAGCAAATAAAATATTTCCTTCATTATCAATTTTGCAAAATGGTTCTGCGATTGCTTCGGATTTTGCCGCGATTATTACCGGCTTGGTTTCGGCCTCCTTCTTTTCTTCATGAAATTCCTTGAAGATTAAATACAGGAATTGAACATAGCCATTTTCTGAAATTATCGGATCTATTCTGCAGCTGACCTTTGTAATAGTATTTTCAGTTTTCAGATCAAACTGAATTGACTGAAACTTTCTGTAATTGATGGCATTGCTGAATGCATCAAGGATTATTTGTTTTGCTGATGAGTTGAAAACTTCGCCGATGTTTTTTCCGGTAATTTCTTTCCGTGATAGTTTTAATTTTGGATTATCTCTACCGGCTGAATATTTTATGTCACCGGCTTTATCTGTCACGATAAGAAACTCATCACCTTTTTCTATAAAATCATCTGTTACTTTTGATTTAAGTTTCAGCTCTTCATTAACTTCAGCGAGGACTTTCAAATCCTCAATCAATAATATTCCTCCGGAAATATTCTCGCCGTCGTAGATTGGAGAACCTTTTACAATCAAAGAAATGAATCCACCACTACGAGTATCGATCCTTCTGATTTCTTTTTCAAAAGCACGACCTTTAATAATTTCTTTAAGTTCGGTTGTGATGTTGAGGGAAGGAAAAATATTCTCTTCAAATAGATTTGATTTCTGTACAGGAGAATTGAACTGATATATAATTCCATACTTATGAAAATTCTGATTAACGTACTCGACATGACCATTGCTTGAGTATGTGATAATCCCCAATGGAATTTGATCAATCAGTATTGCTAAAATTTCATCCATATTAAATATTTTTCTGCACGGGACGGGATTTATTGCTCTATTTTTTCGCCCGAAAACAGAGCATTACGCTTTTATTATATCAATAATAATGCTATCTATTACCTGTGTTCAGATGAATTTCTTAAATCAACTTATTGAATACACTGACGATAGATGTTTCCTTTGATTTATTAGAAAACAGTAAGAAATTAAAGCAAAAATTTTCGTTTTGTACTTAAACTAATCAGCTAAACAATTATTTTGATTTATTAAATGATGATTTTACGTCTCATAATGGAATCTAATCTCTCATTTAGTAACCTTTTTATTCGGTTTAGGTAGATTAAAATGACAATAAATTCAAAAGCAGGTGAAAAAATTTTTAGTAAATTTTATTATCAATTTATTATTATTCAAAGTGATTAAAGATATTTTTCAAATAATTGGAAAGAGAACATTAGCATTCTTTGAAGAGTTCGGACAAATATCGTTGCTTCTGTTTGGAATGATAAAGAATATTAAAAACATTCATCGTACACGTAAACAAGTTTTCTTTCAAATGGAGCATATAGGTGTTAATTCACTACCATTAGTAATTATTATCTCGATTTTTACAGGAGCTGTTGCTGCCTGGCAGGCTGCCTATCAACTAAAAGGAATTGCTCCATTATCTCTGCTTGGTGGTACTACAAGTCGTGCAATTATCACTGAACTTGGACCTGTCTTGACTGGAATAGTAATTGCAGGAAGAGTAGGGGCTTCGATTGCTGCAGAACTTGGAACAATGAAAGTAACCGAACAAATTGATGCACTCGAAATTATGGCGATTGATCCTGTTAGGTACCTGGCAATGCCGAGGTTTTTAGCATCTGTTATTATGTTACCAATTTTAGTAATATTTGCCAACACAATTTCAGTTGCAGGAGCTTATGTTGTATCGGATTATTTTCTAAACGTTTCATTTAATGTGTTCTTCAATTCAGTTAGGCAGTTTTTTGAATTTTCTGATTTGACAGGAGGATTATTAAAAACAATAATATTTGGAGGAATAACTTCTCTCCTTGGATGTCATATTGGTTTTCGTACTTCAGGAGGTGCTGAAGGAGTAGGACTTTCAACCATTCGTTCATTTGTTCTTTCGGCAGCAATGATTTTAATTCTTGATTACTTCCTTTGGACCTTACTTTTTTAGTGGGATTTTTTGGCTAATAAAATCATTCGGCATTAGATAATAAAGAGTTTTTATTTTCTAAAAAAATTCGTACAATAAGAATGCAATAAACTAAATTGTGGATAAAACTATGGAAACAATTCAACTTAATTTAAAAGAGAGAACATCCAGAGTTTTCTTGCCAGAATCACTTGGCTTCGGAAAAATTTTTACTGATCATATGTTTGAGATGGAATATACTGAGTCGAAAGGTTGGCATAATCCAGTTATCAGACCTGTTGAAGATTTGTCAGTTCACCCGGCATCGATGTTCATCCATTATGGGCAATCTATTTTTGAAGGAATGAAAGCATTCAAACAAGAATCAGGTGAAGTAGTAATATTCAGAGCCGATAAACATTTTGAACGATTAAATAATTCCGCTAAAAGAGTTTGTATTCCTCCGGTTGATGTTGAATTTATGATTGAAGCATTAAAAGAGTTGATAAACATTGAGCGTGATTGGATTCCAACAAAGCATGGTGAATCACTTTATATCCGGCCTTTTGTTTTCGGATCGGATCCTTTCCTTGGAGTAAAGCCTGCGAAAGAATATAAGCTGATCATCATTTTATCTCCGGTTGGTGCATATTATTCTGAAGGTTTTAAACCGGTTAAAATTCTTGTGACTGACGAATATGTGCGGGCAGTTCGTAAAGGATTAGGAGACTGTAAAACTCCTGCTAACTACGCAGCAAGTCTTTTAGCAGGTCAGGAAGCTGTTAAAAGAGGTTTCACCCAGGTATTATGGCTTGATGGAGTTGAACAGAAATATATTGAAGAAGTCGGTACGATGAATATTTTCATCAACATGAAAGATGAAGTTGTTACACCAAAGTTGAATGGAAGTATTTTACCCGGAATTACAAGAAGAACAGTAATTGAAATTTTAAAAAGCTGGAAGATGAATATCGTTGAAAGAGATATCACAATAGACGAAGTTGTAAATGCTTATGCAAAAGGTAATCTGCTCAGCGTTTTCGGAACGGGAACAGCTGCCATTATTTCTTCCGTAGGATGGTTAACTTATAAAGATAAACAGATGGTTCTTAATAATGGTAAACCCGGTGCATTAGATATAAAACTTTTTGATGAAATAACCTCCATTCAATATGGATTAAAAGAAGATACTCATAACTGGATATTTCCAGTTGAGCAAAAAGAAATTGTGAACTCCTGAATTTATAACGGGTGGTTGAAAAAGACCTCAATCACCCGGATTTTCTCCCATAAACGACTCCTAAAATTTTCTTTATAAAAAAATTTAAAAATCACTTGACAAGTGCTCATATGCACACTATATTTGTAGTGAACAACTGAGCACTAAATGAAAAATAAATTAACAGACCGCCAGGAAGAAATACTGAATTTTATTCAGCAGTTTACCAGAGAAACAGGCTATCCTCCAACCCTACGTGAAATCGGAAAACATTTTCAGATTGCCTCTACATTCGGAGTTAAGAGACATCTCGAAGCGCTGGTTCATAAGGGTTATATCAACACTGAACGGAATGCAAGCAGGGGAATATCGGTCAACAAAAAGAACAGTGATGAGTTTATTGAAAGGTTGAATGATCGCGAAAATATTTTTGTAAAAGTTCCAATTGTTGGGCGAGTTGCTGCAGGTGTACCCATTAATGCAATTGAAAATTTAGATGGAACTTTAGTAATTGATCCAAGCTTTCTAAAAAAAGCTGAGAATGCATTTGCATTGCGTGTTAAAGGTGATAGTATGATTAATGCGGGCATTAACGAAGGTGATATCGTTGTAATTTCACCTGGTGAACAGGCAATGAATGGCGACATAGTTGTTGCTATACTGAACGATGAAGCAACTGTAAAAAGAATTGAAATTATTAAAAATCAAATCAGACTTATTCCCGAAAATGAAAATTATTCTCCGATCGAGATACAAAGCGGAGATGAATTTAAAATAATTGGGAAAGTTAAAGTGGTTGTACGACATTTAAATTAACAGGAATTGTAAAATGAAAACAGATATTTTTCTTCGGGCTATTAAAAACAGACAAAACCTTAAATTCATTTATGACTTACAAGAGATGACTATTGAGCCATATTATGTATCGAGAAACCGGAATGGTAAAAAAGTTATTTATGGAAGATTAAAAAGTATAAATGAGATAAGAAAATTTGATTATGATAAAATTGCTAACATCAGAGTAATTGAAGCATATAAATTTTCTCCTCTAATACCTATTAATTCATTTGCAGTTTAAAGAAGGAAGTATTTGTTATGGATGTATCTGAAAGAAAAGCGATCGATTTACTTGTCAGCGAATTTTGGCGACTTGGGTTCTTCACTATCAGCAGAAGATTTGGCACTTACTTACCGGAACCTGAAACCATTGGCGAGTTTAAAGTGGATGTTATTGCCAGGCAGAAAGAAAAATATGCTATCGGGATAATATTGAATAAGGAAGATGTATATGATCCCAATCTTCTAGAAAAATTAATTTATTTAGCTGCGAGAAAAACAAAGAGTTCGAACAAACCAATCAATCTGATGGTAGGAGTACCAGGAATTTATTTCAGAAATGCAAAAGAGCTTCTGCTGAATATCGATGAATCAATCAGAAAAAATATAAAACTAACACGGATTGAAAACAATCAGGTTGAACACAATAAATCTGCTCATCATTCTCACCAAATAATTTTCTCCTAAGCTTTAACAAATTTCAGAGTCAGTACTGTTACAAGCCTTACTGACTTGTAGGATAATTTCATCTTATTTGTTCCCTCAACTTAATTAAATATCAATGTTTACCTTGATTTTATATGCCTATGAGTATAACTTAACACTCTGCATCAAATGAATTTATTGCATTGAACAAAAAAAAATCACAAGCCGACAAGCTGCTTCAAGAGGAGCTGAAAAAAGCCGGTGATATTCCTAAACATATAGCAATTATTATGGATGGGAATGGAAGGTGGGCAAAAAAACGTGGTTTACCACGGGTTGCCGGTCATAGAAGAGGTGTTGAAACAGTTCGAGAGATTGTAGAAGCTTGTGCTGAAATCGGGGTTAAATTTCTTACACTCTATACATTTTCAACCGAGAACTGGAAAAGACCAAAGGATGAAGTATCCACCCTAATGCGTTTGCTCTTAAAAAGTCTTAAGGACAAGCTTGACGAATTGAACAAAAATGATATTAAGCTAACCTGCATAGGGAACATCGAATCGTTACCCTTCGTCGTACAGAAGCAGCTTAGTGAAGATATTGAACGAACAAAAAATAATAAACGAATGACATTGAATCTTGCACTAAGTTATAGCGGTCGGTGGGAAATTTTAGAAGCGGTAAAAAATATTTCACATAAAGTTTCTACAGGAAAATTAGTTCAAGATGATATAAATGAAAAATGCATATCAGATCATCTTACAACAAACAAGATTCCCGACCCGGAATTACTAATAAGAACAAGCGGTGAATTCCGTGTAAGCAATTTTTTGCTTTGGCAAATCGCATACTCTGAATTTGTGATACTTGATGTTAACTGGCCTGAATTTTCACGCAGTCACCTTTACGATGCAATCAGGCAATACCAGCAGCGTGAAAGAAGATTTGGAAAGTTGAGCGAACAGGTTATGAATGATGTTTTAGATATGCCAAAGAAAAAGGATTCTCCTGTTGAAGTTTAAAACCTTATCGATTTTATTATTTCTTATTTCTCTTTCCACTTCAATTTTTCCACAAGGAGTTCAAAAGAGTTATAAAATACTGGGAATCTCTGTTGAAGGGAATAAGTCCGCAGATGCACCAACTATTATTGCAAACAGCGGATTGAAAGTCGGAGGTGAGGTTCAGGTCCCTGGAGATCAAACACTCAATGCTATTCGTCAGCTATGGAACTTAAATATTTTTTCCGATATACAAATATTAATTGAAAGAGAAATTAATGACGGAGTTTTCCTTTTAATAAAAGTTGCAGAATATCCCCGGCTTGAGCGGGTTGTAATTGAAGGCAACGATGAGATTGATACTGAGGACATTGAAAAGAATATTACATATTTACGGGGAACAGTAATTTCACCACAATCTATTTCCAAGTTGAAAGTCCGGATAAAAGATTTATATACTGAGGAAGGTTTTCTCAACGCAGTTGTAACTGATAATATTTATGAGTTTTTATCTGCAGATACGCTTGATGAAGATATAAGTGTAACTTGGAGAAACAAAAAAGATTTTGCAGATGAATACGAATACCTTTATGAAAGTGATGAGATAGTATATTCAAATCTTATCCCAAAGATAGTAGACCGGGTTCTGTTAAAATTAACAATCGATGAAGGTGATGAAGTAATAGTTAGAAAAATTGAATTCACTAACAATACTGTATTTGAAGATGATGATCTTGCTGGTGAGATGGAAGAAACCAGTGAATCTGTCTGGTGGCAATTCTGGTCGAGTGCTCAGTTTAAGCCAAAGGAATTTGAAAAGGATAAGCAGCTCGTTGTTAACTTTTATAAAACAAATGGTTACCGGGATGCAGAGATAATGAGCGATTCACTTGACTACTACAACGACAATAAGGATCTGAGAATTATAATGAATGTTTACGAAGGCGTTCAATATAAAATCAGGGATATTACATGGGAAGGAAATACAGTTTATCCCGATATGGCCTTGAGTGAAAGACTGGATTTTGCAAAAGGCGATGTTTACGATTATGCAAAGTTCCAGCAGAATCTACGCGGTAACGAAGCACAGTCTGATATTTCGGCACTCTATTTAGATAACGGCTATTTAACATTTAATGTACAGGCCGAAGAAAAAAAAGTAGCAGTGGATTCAATCGATATTCACATAAGAATAGATGAACGAAATCAATTTAAAGTATCACGGGTTGAAATTATCGGGAACACAAAAACGAAAGACAAAGTTATAAGAAGAGAACTTTACACTGTACCCGGAGATTATTTTAATCGTGCATTCCTTTTTAGAAGTGTTCAGCAGCTTGCTAATCTACAGTATTTCAATGCAGAAAAATT
This sequence comes from Ignavibacteriaceae bacterium, assembly GCA_025449775.1. Taxonomy (GTDB): domain Bacteria; phylum Bacteroidota; class Ignavibacteria; order Ignavibacteriales; family Ignavibacteriaceae; genus IGN2. The sequence goes on along the minus strand of JANWIS010000086.1, from coordinate 9,184 downwards.
ATATGGACCCGGAGGCATTGATACAAAACTTGAAACCGATAGTTCAGTTGCAGTGATATATAATGTTGAGGAAAAATCAAGCGATTATCTTAATGCATCAGTTGGTTACAGTGGAAGTTTCGGTTTCAGCGGTTCAATTGGTGTAACGCTTACAAACTTTTCGATAACCGAGCCGTTCTCGCTTGGTGGTGGACAGATATTAAATTTCAACTGGCAATTCGGTTTCGGAAACATTTACAGAACATTTACAATCGGTTTCACTGAGCCGTGGATGTTTGATACTCCAACATCGGTCGGTGTAGATGTTTTTGATACACGACAGCAGTATGTATATGATTTACGCCAAACCGGTAGTACGTTAAGAGTTGGCAGAAGATTAAAATGGCCAGATGATTTCTTTTATATCCAGGGAAGATTTAGATATCAATATAATAATGTCTTGGAAGGACAAAATTATTATCAGGAAGGCGTTACTCATCAATACACTCTCGGTGCAACTTTCAGTAGAAGGAATATTGATAACCCGGTTTTCCCTTCCAAAGGTTCAGCATTTACACTCGATATGGAAATCTCGGGTGGTCCATTTTTACCCGGCGATGTTGATTATATGAAGAACTTATTTAAAGCTGAATGGTACGAAAGAATTTTGAATTCAAACCGTTTTGTGTTTTACACAGTGGCTGATTTTGGTTATATCGATGAAATAGTTGCAGGAACTCCTATTCAACCATTTGAGTATTTTTATATGGGTGGAAACGGTTTGGTAATTTCAACTGTTCCTCTCAGAGGTTATGTAGACAGAAGTGTTGGTCCAAGGAATGCGTTCGGACAGATTATCGGCGGAAGAGTTTATTCAAAAATTGGTGCTGAGCTTCGTTTTGCTGTTACACTCGACCCGATTCCATTATATCTGATCGCTTTTGCTGAAGCCGGAAATGTTTTTGAAAGTTTTGCCAAAACAGATATTTTTGATATGAGAAGATCGGTTGGATTTGGAGCAAGGATTTTAATTAATCCGATTGGCTTAATCGGTTTTGATTTTGGTTATGGATTTGATCGCAAAATTGTTGATGGCAGAGACCCTGAATGGTTGTTCCATTTTCAATTCGGAAGAGGTTTTTAGATTAATTTAATTCACAATAAAAAAGGAAAATAACAGTGAGATATTCTCTCTTAATACTTACACTTTTTTCAGCAACACTTTTTGCTCAGTCTCCGCAAAAAATAGGTTATGTAGATTCACAAACTATTCTTACTCAATTACCCGAAGCAATTAAAGCACAAAGTGATCTGGATGCATTGAGCAGTATGTGGTCCAATCAGCTCGATTCAATGACACTTTCATATCAGCAATTACTTACTGATTATCAGAAGCAGACTTCAACTATGACTGAAGATCAGAAATTAAGTAAGCAGCAGGAGCTGATTGCAATGGAACAGAAAATTCTTGGTTTCAGAAATCAGAAATTCGGTCAGCCGAATGGAGAAATTTATGCAAAGCAGGATGAAATCTTCGAACCCGTAAAAAAGAAAATTTATTCCGGCATCGAACAAGTTGCTAAGAGTGAAGGCATGCAATTTATTTTTGACAAGAGTGGAGATATTTTGTTGCTCTATGCTGATGCTGCTTATGATATCACGTTTAAAGTTCTGGATCACCTTAAAAGGGGTAAATAACTTCATTTTTTAAGTCGACGGGTTCTTTCATTTTTCAGAAGGAACCTGTTTTAAAATTAATCTCTTCTCCGGAGTATAAATGAAATTTTCGTTCATCTCTTTTATCTTACTCATTCTGTTAATTACCCCAATCAGCTACGCTCAATTAAAAATCGGATACATTGATTCGGACACTGTTATGGATAATCTGCCCGATGTTGAAGATGCCAGACAAAAAATTGATGCTCTTATTCTAGAATGGCAGAACGAATTAAAAAAGCTTGAAGCTGATTTGAAAGCAAAGCAGGACGATTATGAAAAGCGAAAACTTATTTTAACAGAACAAACAAGTGCCGAAGCCCGCGCTGAAATTACCAAGCTTGAGCAGGATGTTAAAGCTTACCGTGATAAAAAGTTTGGAGCCAATGGTGAACTATTCATTAAACAGGATGAGCTGATGAAACCGATTCAAAATAAAATTTTCATAGTTATTCAGCAAATTGCTGTTGAAGAGGAACTCGATTTTGTTTTTGACCGGAGCGGAGATATCCTTTTCCTGTATGCTAAAGAACAATATGACCTGACAGCAAAAGTTTTGGAAAGACTGAAACTTGAATAAATCCCAGAAGATTTCGATAACTAAAATTGCTGAATTGGTTGGTGGAAAAATTTTTGGTGACAGTAATGCTGTGATAAAAACTGTTGCGAGAATTGATGAAGCTGTAAAAGGCGACCTTACATTTCTATACCTTCCAGAATTTGAAAAATTTGCTGATACCACACAGGCAACTGCAATATTAATCAAGCCCGACTTTAAAAAAAACAGGAACGATATTTCGTACATCGAAGTGAATGAACCGGAAAAAGCATTTGCTTCAATAGTTATAAATTTCTTCCCGGATCGATATACTCTTGAAGGTATCGATGAAACTGCATCTATTCATAAGTCAACTGCTCTGGGTAAAAATGTTGCGCTTGGTAAAAATGTAGTCATCGGATCTAATTGTAAAATAGGGAACAACGTCAGGATTTATCATAATACGGTTGTATTAGAAGAAGTTGAGATTGGTGATGATACAATACTTTTTCAAAATATAAGTATTCGTGAGGAATGTAAAATTGGCAAACGTGTTATTATTCATGCCGGAACAGTAATTGGAGCGGATGGTTTCGGTTATCATAAAGATGAAAATGGTGTGTATAAAAAAATTCCACAGCTTGGAAATGTAGTGATTGAAGATGATGTTGAGATTGGTGCAAACACTGCAATCGATCGTGCTGCACTTGGTAGTACTATAATAAGGCGAGGAGTTAAAATTGATAATCTCGTTCAGGTTGCTCATAATGTTGAAGTTGGAGAGAACACAGTTATTTCCGGACAAACAGGAATTGCCGGAAGCATAAAGATAGGTAAGAATTGTATACTTGCCGGTCAAGTTGGATTAGCAGGTCATCTTGATATTGGTGATAATGTAATTCTGCTTGCACAAGCAGGTGTTACAAAATCAATTTTAAAACCAGGAATCTACATGGGTTACCCGGCAAAAGAAGCAAAAGCTTTTCGAATACTTGAAGCTCACAACAGAAATCTTCCTGAATACTCTGAACGGATTAAGATGCTTGAAGAGGAGATTAAAAAGCTTAAAGAAGAAATATCACGTCAAAAAACCTGATGATTCATTCCATTGATTAGTTAATTGGAATTCAAAACCTGTCTCACTAATTTTCGCATTAAATATTATTCAAATCGAATAAACCATAACAGTATAAAATATGTTAGAACAGCAGCGAACAATTGCAAAACCGGTGTCACTTAGCGGCATAGGGCTGCACACTGGAACAGAGTGTAAAATTACATTTAAACCGGCTCCTGAACACCATGGTATTAAATTCGTCAGAACTGATCTTGGAGGAAATCCTGAAATTCCGGCTCTGGCGGATAATGTTGTTGATGTATCGCGTGGAACAACGATAGGAATTGGCGATGCTAAAGTTCACACGGTTGAACATGTGCTTGCAGCAATAACGGGTTTGCAGATTGATAATATTATTATTGAAGTTGATGGAATTGAACCGCCTGTTGGCGACGGAAGTTCACTTCCATATGTAGAAGTTTTAGAACAAGCCGGTTTTCTTCAGCAGGAAGCACCAAAAGATTACCTGATCATTGATCAAACCATAATGCATCACGAAGATGCGAGACAAATCGATATTGTTGCATTACCATTAGATGATTACCGTGTAACTGTTATGGTAGATTATCAGAATCCTGCACTTGGAAGTCAGCACACCGGTCTTTTTGATTTTGAAAAAGAATTTGCAACTGAATTTGCACCTGCAAGAACATTCTGCTTCCTCAGTGAGGTTGAAGATTTAGCTAAGCAGGGATTAATTAAAGGTGGTGATATTGATAATGCAGTTGTTATCGTTGATCATAAATTGGATGATAAGCAGCTTCAGGAGCTAAGCACTAAGCTCGGTTTAAAAAATAAATTCAAACTTGGGAATAACGGAATATTGAACAATAAAGAATTAAGATTCCCCAATGAACCGGTAAGACACAAGCTGCTTGATCTTGTCGGCGACCTTGCTTTAATTGGTGCCCCATTAAAAGCGCAGATTTTAGCTGCACGTCCGGGTCACAAAGCTAATGTTGCATTCGCAAAACAAGTCCGTAAACTTTATCAGCAGAAAAAGCTTGTAAAGAAATTTCAACTTATGAAAAAAGAAGGAGTAGTTTTTGATGCGAATGCCATTGAAAGAATTCTTCCTCACAGATATCCTTTCCTGCTGGTTGATAAAATAATTGAACTTGAAATTGATAGAAGAGTTGTCGGTGTTAAATCCGTTACAGTAAATGAACCTTATTTTGCCGGGCATTTTCCCGGAAATCCCATAATGCCGGGTGTACTTATTTTGGAAGCAATGGCTCAGACAGGCGGAGTTTTTTTATTAGGCTCAATTCCAAATCCTGAAGATTATCTCGTCTATTTCATGCAGATCAATAATGCCAAATTCAGGAAACCAGTTGTACCTGGCGATCAGCTTTTTATGGAGCTTGAGCTTGTTCAGAAGAAAAGTAAAATAGTAACGATGAAAGGAAAGGCTTTCGTTAATGATGTGCTGGTAGCAGAAGCGGATTTTATGGCAGGCATTGTTGATAAACCGAAATCTCCAAATTCCAATTCTTAAAAATGAGCAACATACATCCCACTGCAATTGTAAATTCAAAAGCCAAGCTGGGGAAAAATATAACTATCGGTCCGTACGCAGTAATTGATGGCGATGTTGAAATAGATAATGACACAACTATTGGTCCGCATTCAGTAATTTATGATGGTGCAAGGATCGGGAAAAGAGTAAAAATTTTTCAATCAGCTTCAGTAGCAAATCTTCCGCAGGATTTAAAGTTTGGCGGAGAAAAGTCTCAGTTCATAATTGGAGATGATACAGTTGTTCGCGAGTATGCAACACTTCACCGCGGAACGAGTGAAACTGGTAAATCGCAGGTCGGAAAAAATTGCCTTCTTATGGCTTACAGTCATATTCCTCATGATTGTTCAATCGGAGATAATTGCATTATTGCAAATGGAGTACAGATGGGTGGACATACTCACGTTGAAGATTGGGTTATCATTGGAGGATTAACAGCCGTTCATCAGTTCTCACTGATTGGTGAGCATGCTATGGTCGGTGGTGGATTAAGGATTAACCAGGATGTTCCACCATTTATTTTGGCTGGCGATGATCCGGTTAAGTATGCAGGACTTAATGTTGTCGGTTTAAAGCGAAGAGGTTTTAAAATTGTAGATATTGAAATACTGAAGGATGCATACAGTTATTTGTACGATTCAAAATTGAATGTCTCTCAAGCGGTGAAAAAGATTGAAAAAGATTTTGGTGATAATCCCAGTGTTAAAAAGATTCTGAATTTTATCTCGCGGAGTAAAAGAGGAATAGTTGGTAAATGAACTGGCAACTTATTAATACCGGGTTAAACACCGGAACTTTCAATATGGAATTAGACATTAAATTCGCTGCGAATATTAATTCCGATGAAACAATTTTAAGACTTTACCGTTGGGAACCATATTGTATTTCTCTTGGTGCAAATCAGAATTATGATTCAGTTGATATTAAGAAAGCAGCTGACGACAACATCAATATTGTTAAACGTCCAACAGGAGGAAGGGCAATTCTTCATGCAGAAGAGTTAACATATTCGGTTATTCATCCGCTTTCTGAAGGAAAATCTCCGAAGCAAATCTACCGCGATATAAATCTTGCACTGAAATGTGGTTTAAAGAATTACAATACACTGTTGGATGCAATTGAACTGGAAAATACTCAGCCGGATTTTCATTCTTTTTATAGAGAAGAAATAAGTACGTTGTGCTTTGCTGTATCAGCAATGAATGAATTAAACTTTGAAGGTAAAAAAGTTGTCGGAAGTGCACAGAGAAGGATCAGAAATGTTGTTCTGCAGCATGGTTCAATACTTTGCGGAAGTTTTCATAAAAGAATTGTCCATTATTTAAATCTGGACCAAGATAAGCTTGAAGAGGCTGAAGTTGAACTAAACCGAACCACGACAGAATTGGAAACAATATTGAATGAGAAAATTAATTATGAAAAATTATCTGATTCAATAATATCCGGATTCGAAGAACATTTTAAAATAAAGTTTGAAGAAGTAGCTGAAGAAATAATTTCATAAAAATTTTATGTCTGCCGAAAAAGAAATAAGACGGGTTACAACAAAAGCATTAGCCATTCTTAAAAAGAAAGGTGTAAAAATCTCTGCTCTTACAGCATATGATTTTATCACCGCTCAGATTTTAGATCGTTCAGGTATTGATGTAATATTAGTTGGCGATTCATTAAGCAATGTTTTCCAGGGAAATGAAACAACTCTTCCTGTAACAATGGATGAAATGATTTATCATACCAAAGCAGTTACTAAAGGTGTTAAGCGTGCAATGATTGTGGTGGACATGCCTTTTATGTCATACCAGCTTGGTGCTGATGACGGTTTCAGAAACGCCGGCAGAATATTAAAAGAAACTCATGCTGCTGCAGTGAAGCTTGAAGGCGGAAAACGGGTTGCACAGACAATAAAAAAAATTACTGAGAACGGAATTCCGGTGATGGGGCATCTTGGTTTAACACCACAAAGCATACATCAGTTTGGCGGATATAAAGAACGAGGCACAACAAAAAAAGAAGCCGATGAAATTATTGCAGATGCAAAAATTCTTGAAGAATCGGGTGCATTTGCATTGGTGTTAGAAAAAATACCTGCAGATCTTGCAAAGAAAATTACTGCTTCACTTACTATTCCAACAATTGGTATTGGTGCAGGAAAATTTTGTGACGGGCAAATACTTGTAACTCCGGATATGCTTGCATTGAATGTCGATTTTCATCCGAGGTTTGTCAGACATTATTCCAAACTTGCTTCTGAAATAAATAAAGCCGTAAAGAATTATATAGATGATGTGAAAAAAGGAAACTTCCCATCCAAAGATGAAAGTTATTAATTTTACAAATGCCATATCGCTTTCCTTTCTTAAAAATCTCTTCTTTAGCATAGTCTGGATATTATTTTTAACTCAGCCTTTATCTCCACAAACTCAATCAGAAATATTTCTGGAAGGTGCATCAATAACTGACATAGATGAAGAACCTGGATTTCTCTGGGTTGCAACTTATGGTCAGGGGATTTACAGGTACTCTTTTACAGACAGCAAATGGATTAATTTTTCTACAAAAAGTGGTAACATCGATAATGATCTTTTCTATTCTATTGAAGTTAGTAAAAACTTTGTCTGGGCTGCATCTGTAGAAGGTTTATATACGTTTACAAAAAAAGGCGGCAAATGGGATAAAAGAAAATTTGCACAAGGCGGTGAGTTTGGTAACTGGATACGTTCACTCAAGTACGATTCTGAAGAAAATGTTTTATGGATTGGAAGATTCAGAAACATTACAAGATTCGATCTTACAACAAGGAAGTACGATGACATCAGCCGTATTCAGGGAACAGATCAGAAATCAAATACAATAAAATCAATTGAGCTCGATGGTGATAGTCTTATCTGGTTTGGAACCGAATCAGGGGTTCACATCTACAGGAAGAATAAAGATTTTACAGATCCTTCTGCATGGCGATACCTGTCAAATAAAAAAACCGGATTCAGAGGGGAAGGTGAAACTGTTTCAGTTGCAAATATTCTTTTTGAAGGAAAAAATATCTGGTTCGGCACTGATGAATTTGTGACCGTCGAAGATCCTGAATTCAATCTTGGCGGAGTTTACATTTTTGACAGACGAATAAATTGGGAACGGATTTACAAAAGATCCGGATTGGGTGCGAACGGAATTTATGCTCTTGCAAAAATTGGTAACTACATCTGGGCAGGAGTTTATGAATTTGATAAGCAACAAAAAATTGAATATGGTAAAGGTCTGTATCTCATCAACCGGATTAGTCACAAAGTAACACCGGTCGATCTGAATGAAATTAACATTGCTTCCTCAACAATTTTGTCTTTTCATTATGACGGAAAAAGTATTTGGGTTGGAACCAGCGAAGGTCTTATCAGATTAAAAATCGAAAACAAGCTCGCCGAATGGCCTAAAAAGAAATAAATATTCACTTCACATTTAACCAATCCGGTGGAGATTAATCCCGTTTTTTAAGCTGGTCATTTATTTACTCTTTCATTTTTATTTCCTATGTTAAAGCAACAAAGGGTAGTAATTTAGGGCGTAAAATGAGGGCTGTTGTAAAATTTTTTCTTCTTTCATTTATTTTTTCTTCTGCTGCAATTTCCCAAATTGCTGAAGTTACAAGACTTCCCGTCCAAAGTCCGCTCCAATCAATTAAGGAATCAGCCTCTGTCTGGCTTTCAGAAAATGAAATAATTGTTTTCTTTACCAATGAAAGAATGGACACTATTTTTTCATCAAAAAGTAATAACAGGGGAATAAACTGGGAACAAAAAAAGATAGTTCAGGTTTTAAATTCAGTTACCAGCCAGGAAGCAATTTATTTATCTTCATTGCTTTCTTCTTCAGGAAGAATTTTTCTCGCCTGGTCAATCATGAATGAATCAATGAAATTAATTTACAGTGATAATGAGGGAGTAAGCTGGTCGCAAACGATTAGTATTCTTGGTAGTGGTGGTTTTCTGGTTTGGAAAAGTTCTACTTTACTTAATCTTACTGAATGGGAAAATAATGAAATATGTCTGAGTTTTTCCGATGTCAACCAGAATGAAAGTTTTTACAAGTTGAGTTTTGATAATGGGTTAACCTGGAGTGTTAATCCATTTGATTTTCCGGGAATAGCAGGTTACCAGATAAAAGATCTTTCAATTAATTCTATTGGTGATGATACTCTATTTGCTGTCTTTGAAAGAGATGCTTCTGAATTTTCCGGAGTTTGTTCAAGAGTGAGTACCGATTATGGTCTTAATTGGTTAGGTGTTTCATTTATTGCCGATGAAATGTTTCATGAACAAAT
>JANWIS010000085.1 GCA_025449775.1 Ignavibacteriaceae bacterium | reverse complement strand
CCACACAGTTTAACTGTTAAGCCGCTCGTATTATCAGACGAACAAGTAATAAAAATAAAAGCAAATTCTCCTCACAAAAATATACAGGTTAGCTGCGATGGTCAGAGAGTATATAAATTTACACCGCCGTTTGAAATTATTATAAAGAAAAGTGATCGTCCATTAAAGCTGATAAAAACTTCTCTTACAACTTACTTTGAAACCCTTCGCAATAAGCTTCTTTGGGGAATTGATGTAAGAATAAATAAAATGAATTCTGAGGGAAAAGATTAAATTAAAAATGCCATCCTTACTTATCTGGATGGCATTCTATTTTTATAATGTTGTAAAAGATCTACGCGTCTTCTAAAACAGGCACTTCAACTTTTTTAGTTTCAGTTTTCTTCCTGCCATTCGATTTCTTCTTTTTGCTGCCGAAACCTTCCGGATTTTTTTTATCAGCGTAGTTTTTATATCTGAAAACTTTATTCTGATAATTGCGAAGAATTATTTCCTCTTCATCCATATGCAGAACATAGTTTGGAAGCAATGGAATCTTTCCTCCTCCACCCGGTGCATCAATTACAAAGTGAGGTATTGCCAGACCGCTTGTATGTCCGCGTAATGCTTCAACAATACTCAAACCGGTTTCAATAGATGAACGGAAATGGTTTGCACCTTTGGTTTCATCCGCCATATACATATAGTATGGACGAACTCTAATCCTCAACAATTTCTGCATTAGTTCTTTAACTACAGCAGGATCATCATTAACATCTTTCATAATTACCATTTGGTTGCCGACAGGAACACCGGCATCGGCAAGCATTTCGCATGCTTTGGAACTTTCCGGTGTAATTTCCCACGGATGGTTAAAATGAGTATTGCAATATATCGGATGATACTGCTTGAGCATACTGCACAACTTTGGAGTGACTCTCTGTGGAAGGACAACAGGCATCCTGGTTCCAAGCCTGATAATTTCAATATGCTTTATCTCCCTCAGACGATGAAGAATTTTTTCGAGCATTACATCTGTAAGCATTAATGGATCACCTCCGGAGAGAATCACGTCACGGATTTCTGTATGATCATCCAAATACTTGAATGCACTTTCCAATCCTTTCATAGAGATTTTCTCATAGTCACCTACTTTTCTTTTACGAGTACAGAAACGGCAGTAAATACCGCACTGGCTTGTTACAAGAAATAAAGCACGATCGGGATAACGATGAGTGATGTTGGGAACGGGACTCATTTCATCTTCACGCAATGGGTCTTCTTCTGCATCAAAATCTTCCAGCTCTACTTTTGCCGGAACACATTGAAGCCATATTGGATCGCCGGGAAAACGGATGAGACTCAAATAGTAAGGATTAATCCTTGCCTGGAAAAATTCATCGAGGTCTTCGGCTGCTTTACGGTCGAGACCGAATTTTTCAACAACATGATCTACAGTGTGAACACTGTCCCTTACCAATTCCTGCCATAGTTCCATGATAGTTCCTTAGTTGTTCTTGTGATTAAAATATTTTCCGAAGACGATAAGCATATCGCCTTTGGAATAAAAATCGTTTATCTCCGATATAATGCTGTAATTATTACGCATATAAAAATTTCTTGTGGCAGAGTAACTTTCTTTTGAAGATGTTTCAGCCAACAACCACCTGCCATTCATTTCATTCACAAAACTTTCTGCGTGTTCTAAAAGTTTCTTCCCGATCCCTTTTTTATTATAACCGGGATTGGTTACTATCCAGTAAAGATCATACACTCCGTCTGTTAAAGGACGTTTACCGGTGCAATGATATCCAAGAATCATGCCATTTTCTTCATAAACGAACAAATTATAGTCTGTCTGCTTCGGATCTGCTGCTGCAAGATTCACAAGTTCCATCGCAACTTTGATTTCTTCATTGTTGAAATTCGGAGTTTCAATCAGCATACTCTCAATTATTTTTGCATCAGCTGGCTTTAGCTTGCGAATCATTTTTCTTCTTTCTTTTTAAAGCAAAGTTTCCAATTGTATAAAGCAATTCGTCGTAGTTAATTCCATCTGCTGCGGCTGCTCTTGCAAAACCTGAGTCGGATGAAATATCAGGATTCGGATTTACTTCAAGCACATACGAAATACCTTCATTGCTTAGCCTGATATCAATGCGGGCATAGTCTCTGCAGTTTAGAGCATCATAAGCATCCAGTGCAATATTCTGAATTTGCTTTTTAATCCTTTCACCAAGTTTTGCCGGGCAAACAGGTTTTGTAAAATTGTAATAGACACTTCCTTCAGTCCATTTGCCATCATAAGTAACAATGTTTGGAAAGTCCTCAGGAAGTCCGGTGAAATTAATTTCTGATATTGGAAGAACTTTGCCTCCAAGAATTGCAACATTCAATTCTCTGCCTTCTATATACTCTTCCAGAATAACATCCTGCTTGTATGTTTCAGCCAGAAAGCTGAATTGTTTTCTTAATTCTGAGTAATTTTTTACCACTGAGAATTCAGAAATACCGATGCTTGCATCTTCATTCATCAGCTTTAGTATCATCGGATAATTTAATTTTATTTCTTTTTCAGTAAAGCGCCGGGTTTTTTTAAGAGTCCTGAATTCCGGTGTGAGGATTCCTCTGGCTTTAAGAATTGCTTTAGCTCTTGCTTTATTCAGACAATTACCCAGAGCAATCGGTGGGCAACCCGTAATTTCATATCGAAGTAATTCAAATAATCCTGCCATACACCATTCGTACGAAGAAATTCCCCCAACAGATTCAACAAAATTGTAAATCACATCAGGGTTATAGGTATTAATATTATTAATAGTCTTTTGAATGTTCTGGTTAACAGCAAGTGATTTTACTTCAGTAAAATATTTTGATAAAGATTGCTCAACCTTTGATAATTCATTTATAAAATTAATTTCTGAAAGGTCATTATCTTTAGCTGATTCATCATTCCGTTTACCGTTGTAAACAGGGAAGATGCTGACTGGCTCATTATAACAAATCAATATTTTCGCATTCTCTTTCATAAAAGGTCATATCTCTTTGCAGCTGAGTAAAGAACATTCTGAATCATCTGGTTGTAAGTCATTCCTGCAACACGTGCAGCTTTTGGAAAACTTGAATTTTCATTCGGGTCTGGCATTATTCCAGGCAGCGGATTTATTTCGATAATATTGGGAATACCTTTTTTATCAAGGCGGACATCAATCCGGCTCCAGTCTTTGCATCGCAACACATTATAAGTTCTGAGTACGGTTTCTTTAATTTCGGCTTCGAGCTTTGAATTAATTTTAGCAGGACATTCAAACACATCAAAAGAATTTTCCTTAGTATCGAGGATCCATTTAGCTTCATATGAATAGAGAGGAACTACATCTTCTGGAAAATCTTCGTAAAGGATTTCAATTATTGGAAGCACATTCGCATCATCATCGTTCCCGATAATGGCAACTGTAAATTCTCTTCCCGGAAGGAATTCTTCAATAAGTGCCGGCTGGTTATATGATGATAAAATCCTCTGCACTTCGTCTTCAAGCTCCTTTTTATTTTTTACAAAGGAAGATGAAAATATTCCTTTACTCGAACCTTCGGAGATTGGCTTTACTATAAGCGGGAAATCAAATGAACTATTCTTTATGTCTTCCATCCGGTTTGCAACAAGGAATTTTGCATTTGAGATTTTATGATATGTTAATATTTCTTTCGCTCTTGATTTATCGAGACAGATACCAAGTGTTAATGCATCTGAACCGGAATATGGAAGCTGAAGCATCTCCAGTAAAGCCGGGATCTGAGACTCACGATTAAATCCACTCAGTCCTTCTGCAAAGTTGAAAACGATATCTGGCTTTAGTTCTTTAAGCTTCAGGAAAGAATCGTTGTTAGCCTCAACCAAAATTACATTATGAAATTCTCCAATCGCATCTTTAACAGCATTGATAGTTTCCCATGTATCCCATTCGGCGTACGTATCTATCGCATGCTTAAATTGATGTTGAGTAGAACTTTGGATTGGAGGTAAGGCTTCAAGGAAAGTTTCACTCTCCGGTTTTACGTTGAATGTTATGGCAACATCTAAACGTACATTAAACCTTGGTGATAAAATAATGTCTCCTTAAATTATTTTTTTGTTCCAAATATAATCTTTATAACAATTAAGTCAACATGTTTTAAAAAAGTTTTTAAAAATATTTTCCATGATATTTTTCATGAACCAGATGGCTGAGAGAAAAATTATTTGTTGAGTCATGTATTTAAAATTATTTTTTACCGGAAAACTTTCTGACAAATTTCTTGTTGAGAACCAGAAGAAAAAAAATATTTTTAACGGAGTTGTAAAATATTTTACGCGATCTTTGCGTACTGAAGGTTATCTGAGTAATGCTTGATAAGATTATTTCTGATTACAAGATTACTTTCCATTTGCAGAGATGGGTCTTTATTTATAAGGTCGAAAGCAATCTTCTTTGCAATATTGAGAAGATCTGCATCGTAAACTATGTCCGCATATTTTAAATCAGGGAAGCCGCTTTGCTTTGTACTGAATATGTCTCCGGGTCCACGAAGCTTGAGATCTGTTTCAGCAATTTCAAAACCATCATTTGTTTTGATCATTGTCTGAAGCCTGATTGCAGATTTATATTTTTCAATTAATGAACTTGATAGATACTCAAGATCAAAACGCTGCTGTATATTATACCGTACAATTTCATCCCTGGTTACAAGAACACAGTACGCCTGTTTATCACTTCTTCCGACTCGTCCTCTTAGCTGATGAAGTTGTGAGAGTCCAAACCGGTGTGCATCGTTTATAAGAATAATATTTGCATCCGGTATATCGATACCGACTTCTATCACAGTTGTGGAAACCAATACATCAAATTCTTTTTTCAGGAAGAGAAGCATTCGCTCTTCTTTTTCCTGCCAGCTCATCCTTCCATGGATCAAACCAAGCCTGAGATTTTTAAGATGAGTTTTCTTAAGTGTATCATAAAAAGTTTCTGCAGCTTTAAGCTCAAGCTTTTCAGATTCTTCAACTAATGGATAGACAATAAAAGTTTGATAACCTTCATGGGTTTTATCAATAATGAATTTAAAAATCTCCGGAAGCCTATTCTCTCCTCTTAGAACTGTTTTTATAGGTTTCCTGTGTTTAGGCATTTCATCAATTATAGAAATATCGAGATCACCATAAATTGTCATAGAGATTGTTCTTGGAATAGGAGTTGCACTCATAACTAATACTTCAGGAGTTTTGCCTTTGCTCTGTAGCTTTGCTCTCTGCCTTACACCAAACCGGTGCTGTTCATCAATAACTACCAGGCCGAGGTTTTTATATTTTACTTTCTCTTCGAATAATGCATGAGTGCCGACAATTATATCCGCTTCCTGGAGTTCAATTTCCTCAAGCCTTTTTTCTCTCTCTGATTTTTTCTGTCCGCCGAGAAGCAATGAGACTTTAATTTCTCTTTCAGGAAAATGTTTATAAAGTTTTTTCATCATTGCAGAAATATTTTTTGCATGCTGATCAGCCAGAATTTCAGTCGGTGCTATAATAGCTGCCTGAAATCCATTATCAATGGCAATCAACATTGCAATCAGCGATACAATTGTTTTTCCGCTTCCCACATCACCTTGCAGAAGTCTGTTCATTGGTTTATTTGAAGTAAGGTCATTCTTTATTTCACTGAGAACTTTTAGCTGTGCCTTTGTTAATTCAAATGGAAGAGTTTGCAGAAAATTCTGAACAAGTGTTGTCCTGATGATCATTTTATTCCCGGCAAGCTTGGCCTGGTAATTCTGTTTTCTAAGTGCAACGAGCAATTCGAGATAAAATAATTCTTCAAATTTAAACCGTCTTTTTGCCGAATTTAGTTTTTCGGTTGATTCAGGGAAATGATAATTACGAATAGCTTCGGTAAGACCAATCAGCTTGTTTTCATTGATAATTTCTAAAGGAAGAGTTTCATCGATCTGGTCAGCATAATTTTCAACAGCAATGCTGATTATTTTTCGTAAGCTCAGATCACCAATGTTGCCCGACCGCAGCTCTTTCGGTATTCGGTAAAACGGAATGATCTTCCCGGTGTGTAAAAAACTTTTTTCTTCTTCTTCGCTTATCCGGTCAAAATCAGGATGAATAAACTGTAAAGCACCATATTTTGACTTTTCAGGTTTTGAAGAAATAGCAAATAAATCTCCTTCATTAAAAACAGAATAAAAATATTTTGTTGCACGGAACCAGACACATTCAAAGAAACCAGTCGAATCCTTAAATTGAATTTTTAAGATTTCTCTCTTTCCAAATCTTTTCTTTTCTTTCTCATAGACTTTACCAATCACGGTTAGTTCACCATCATATCCATTCATTAAATAACCATAAGCTTTTGCTGCATTAAGGACTGTTGTTCGATCGAGATGACGGGAAGGAAAATAATAAAGCAGATCGCGGACAGAATTTATGCCGATTTTTGAAAATGACTCCGATCTTTTCGGTCCAACAGATTTTAAATATTGAACGGGCTCATCGAGAGTATTTTTTGATATTGATTTCATCGGATGAAAAATAATCTATCATCCAGCCAATCTCAAAAGAATCACTTAAAGCTTTTATGAAAATTATTTTTAATTTAACCAGGAGTATTAAATAAGGAACTATAAATTGGATTGGGAAGAACTCTTAAAAGATTCACGTCTCGGTGAAAAAGTTTCATCGAAACAAAAATCTGCCGATGGAAGAAGCGAATTCCAGAAAGATTTTGACAGGATTGTTTTTTCTCCAGCATTCAGAAGACTGCAGGATAAAACACAGGTGTTCCCGTTGCCTGAAAGTGATTTCGTTCATACAAGGTTAACACACAGTCTCGAAGTTTCCTGTGTCGGAAGATCATTAGGTAACCTTGTTGGTGAAACTGTAATCAGCAGGAATCCACTTTTAAAAAACAAGTTTACAAGATTTCATTTTGGAGAAATAATTGCAGCGGCTTGTCTTGCTCATGATATCGGAAATCCTCCATTCGGTCACTCGGGAGAAGATGCTATTGCAGAATTCTTTCGTAACGGGAATGGAAAATTTTTCAAATCAAAAATCAATGATGAAAAAAAATGGGCTGATCTTGTAAAGTACGAAGGAAATGCACAAGGTTTTAGAATAATTACCAAGCTTCACAATCCAAAAGATAGAGGGGGACTACGACTAACTCATTCAACACTTGCTGCGGTAACTAAATATCCAAGAGAATCTAAAATCGGATTGCATAACGAGTTGGTTCTGAAAAAATCTTATATAAAGTACGGTTTCTTCCAGGCAGAAAAAGATTTGTTTAAAGAAATTGCAGAGATGATAGGTCTTACTTATAAGAAGAATAAAAATATTTACTGGTGGTGCCGGCATCCTTTAGCATTTCTTGTTGAAGCGGCAGATGACATTTGTTACAGAATAATGGATCTTGAAGACGGTTTCAGGCTGGGATTGATTGGCTTTAAAGGAACCGAAGAATTGTTGATGAACTTAATTAATAAAAGTGATATCCGTGGTTACAAAGAAAAAGATGAAAAAGATCGCATTGGATATTTACGTGCAGTTGCAATAAGTGAACTGGTAAATGAAATTGCAAAAGTTTTTCTTGATCAGGAAAAAAATATTTTGTCCGGTAAGTTTGAAGATGATGTTATCAGCAGGATAAAAAAAGCTAAAGCATTAAAAACAATTAAAGATGTTTCGGTTGAGAAGATTTATAAATCCAGAAGCGTAGTTGAAAGAGAAGTCGCCGGATATGAAGTTTTAGGAGGATTGTTAGATACTTTTATTCAATCCTACAATGAAGCTTATGCCGGGAATGTCTCTGCAAAAAATGAAGCTGTCTTTGCACTTCTGCCAGCAAGAATTACAGAGGAAATTCCTGAGGATCTGTATCTCCGTTTATTAAGGATAATTGATTTTGTTTCAGGAATGACAGATTCACTTGCTGTTTCGCTTTTCAGAAAGATAAAGGGAATTTCTTTGCCGGGTGGAAGAGTTACTGAGTAAAACAAAAGTTAATAATAATTTTATTCTATGAGCTGGATTTTCGGATATTTTGGAAATAATCAAAGAGTTGAAATAAAATCCCCTGATACTTCCATTCATTCATATCAAGATTCCAACCTCATTATTCATTCCGGTGGAAATAACAAAACGATTTTTTTTAAATCCTATCCTAATTTATCCTCTTGCTGGTCAGTAGCTGGAGTTGGTCTTTTACAATCTGGTGATGGATATAAAATTTTGGATGCTAATGGCTGGGAAAATTATTTAAGCCGGGATGAAATAAATATTAATGAAATCAACGGACATTTTATTGCAGTTAAGTATTCTGATAATGAAATTAAAATTTTTACAGATGAAATTGGATTAAGAGATATCTACCTGGTAAAACTTCCGGATGGATTTGGTTTTACAACCCGGATAGATTGGCTTAAATATTTTATCAACATTGAAATTGATTTGAAAGAGTTCGGGTCAAGATGGCTGCTGTACAATCAGGTATCAGGTAATTGTTTTATAAAATGTGTTAAGAGAATTGTAAGTGCAAGTGCCAGGATAAAAAAAGATATTCTGAAAGTTGAAGAAAATCTTTGGCAGCCTGATTTTGAATCAGCAGGAAGTATTGATGAATTTGATACAGCAGTAAAAAAATTAGTGTGCATCGACAACAAAAAAACAGCTCTCAGCTTATCTGGGGGATTAGATTCAAGACTACTTCTCTCTTATCTCGTAAATAAAAATCCGGGTCTGTGGGAAACACACACTTTTGGGGATCCGAATCATCCTGATTCCAAAATTGCACAAGAATTATTATCTCGCTGCAATTTGCAAAACGAGATAATAGATGATGTATTACCATCCAATGAAAAACTAATCGCGTTAATTAAGAATTATGCTGTGCAATCTGTTGTTACAAATCCGGTTAGCTCAGTTTTGAATTTGAGATTTTATGATAAACTCGAAGGGCAAAATAATTTTATTATAGATGGGGGATTTGGTGAAATCTGGAGAAGACAGTTTGCAAATAAATTATTAATCCTTGGTAGAAAATCTTTATTACAAAAAAATGCTGGAAAAATTTGCAACCTGCTTAAGCATAGTAAAGCCAATATCTTTTCAGATGAGGCAATTAATGAAATGGAAAAAGGAGCCGCCGGACAAATTGAGAATTTATTAATGCAATTACCGGATGCAAAGGAATTTGGATCTGCAAACTGGGTAGATTTGTTTTCAATCAGGACAAGGTTGCCAAACTCCTATTCACCCGAACAGATTAGAGTTGATCAGTATATAATTTCATTTATGCCATTCGTTCAAAAAACACTTTTAAAGTTATTGTTTAATATTGAAAATAATTACAGATCTAATGGTAAGTTGTTCAGGCAATTGATAAAACACAATTCAATTCAACTATCGAAACTTCCGTTAGTTAAAGGAAATAATATTCATCCTTTCAACTCCTCATCATTTGGTGTAAAACTTCGTTCCAGAATTAAAAATTATATGGGAATAAAATATCGGAGCAATAAATCCATAGAATTTTTTAAATCGCTAAAAGAATTCATCAATGATGTAGTTGCATCATCAGAAATCAGGAATTGTGAATTTTATGATCAGGGGAAAATTAAAAAGTTAGCCGCAGATATTTTGATTGATGAAAAAGGATTTAATCCTGAGTTAGATTGGTTTTTATCTTTTGAATTATTCAGGCAGGGGATTACTAAATAAAATGTTATTTATTCACTCGCTCTTCATATCTCTTGTCATCAAATCTGTGGTTGCTTTTACAGGATCTTTTTTCTCGTAAAGAATTTTATACACCTCGTTTGTAATGGGAGTTTCGATTTTATTTTTATCAGCTAGTTGTTTTGCAGATCTTGTTGTCTCAACTCCTTCAGCAACCTGATCCATTGATTTGAGAATTTGCTTCAGCTTTTTTCCTTTTCCAATTTGTTCACCGACATATCTGTTCCGGCTGTGTCTGCTCATACAAGTAACTATTAAATCTCCCATACCTGACAATCCCGCAAAAGTTTCTGGTCTTGCACCCATTGCTAAACCAAGCCGTGAGATCTCTGCAACACCACGAGTCATAATAGCAGCTTTTGTGTTATCTCCGAATCCCGCACCATCAATTATTCCAGCACCAATTGCAATAATGTTTTTAAATGCACCACCAAGTTCAACTCCGAGAATATCTTTTGAAGCATAAACTCTGAAATATGAAGTCATAAATGCAGCCTGAATAGTTTTTGATGTTTCTATATCGACTGATGCTGCAACAACTGCAGTCGGAACTCTTCTACTGACTTCTTCTGCATGACTTGGACCGGAGATAACACCGATTTGGTTTTCGTTTATTCGTGGAAAAACATCATGTAATAATTGAGACATAGTCATCAGGCTGTTCTTTTCAATTCCCTTTGACACACTTACAAGAATTGCATCTTCAATTTTGTGGTAATTTATTTTTTCAACTACTTTTCTCAGAAACTGAGATGGGATTGCAAAGACGATCAGATTTTTTTTGTCGATAGATTCTTCGATGTCTGATGTGATTAGTATTTCTTTGGGTATTTTTATTCCAGGAAGATAGTTATGGTTGGTGCGCTTTTTAATTAATTCTTTAGCATAACTCTTTTTATATTCCCAAAGAGTTATATCATGTCCATTGTAGTGAAGTAAAATTGCGAGGGTAGTTCCCCAGCCGCCAGCTCCGAGAACTGAAATCTTCATCTAATTCAGTTTTGTTTTCTTCCTGAAACTAATTTTGGTCTCATTTCCGTTAATTAGTCGTACAAGATTCTTTCTATGTGTAAAGACCACTAGGAATGAAACACCTATAATAAATGGAAAGAGTGTACTATAACCCGGAATATCTACATGAAAAAGATTTTCTCTTATAAATAAAGTTGATGGAACACTTAAGGTTCCTATTATAGATCCCAGTGAAACGTATCGGGAAATAAGAACAACCAGTGTAAATATTCCAAGAGCAATGAGCATATCAACTGTTACTAACATCAATAACATACCGAGTGCTGTTGCAATACCTTTACCACCTTTGAATTCAGCAAAGACAGTCCAGATATGTCCAACAACCGCAGCAACTCCTGCAATTATCTGAACCAATGTAAAATCATCAAACGGAGAAACGTTTTGAAAAGGTAGAGGACCGTAATACAATCTTGCAATAATTATTACAGCGATTGCACCTTTTAAAGTATCGAGTAATATTACCATCAATCCGTACTTCCAGCCCAAAACTCTCATTACATTTGTTCCACCAGCGTTTCCACTGCCATGATTACGGATATCGATTCCTCGTACAGCTTTGGATACAATAATGCTTGTTGGTATCGAACCAACCAGATATGAAAGGATTACTATTATAGCCAATAACAACATTTCTATGCCTTAATTTTGAGTAATAAAATTAATCATTTAACCCTTAATAAACAATGAAATTTCATACCAGAAAATATTTGCGGAAAATAAGATGGTTAGATGATACCTTATATTAATAGGGTTCAAATTGTTAACACTATTTTACTAATAATAAGTTATTTCGTTTTTTTTTGCACTCGGAATTGATATATTTACCCCTCAAATCAAAGGAGTTGAAATGGCTAAACAACAATCATTTTCAGATAAATTAAAGAAGAAAAAGAAGAATGAACTTTTGACTGTAAAGCTCATTAAAGCAGTAAAATCAGCAAAAGGTAGTTATAAATTCAATGAAAAGTTTGTGAAGGTAGAAGATATCAGTAAAATGGCTGATATAAAGTAATATTTGCAATAAAAAGTTCAGCATTAAGTAAATGCGATGGGAATATTGGTTTCTGTCGCATTTTTTAGATAAAATGTTTTAGTCATTCACAGTATTTAATTTTGAAATAAACTCAGAGTCCAGCTTCCTTCCAATTCAAGCAATTTTTGTTTTACATCCAAACCTCCACCATAACCTGTAAGACTTCCATCAGTTCCAATCACTCGATGACAAGGGATTACTATTGGCAACGGATTAGCTCCGTTTGCAGATGCTGCAGCCCGTATTAATTTTTGATCACCCAGCCGTAATGCAAGCTGATTGTATGAAATGGTTTCTCCGTATGGAATTTTTTGGAGTTCTTCCCATACTTGTTTTTGAAAATCCGATCCTGATATTTCCAAAGGGAGAGTAAATACTTTTCTTTGCAGTAGAAAATATTCTCTCAATTGTATGAAAGCATGTAACATCTTATCATCTTCAGAAGATATTTGAGTTACACCTGCGAGTCTTCCAGATTCCTGATTTTTATTTATCAGAATTTTCATTATACCAATCCGGGAACAGAGAACTTCAATCTTAATCCCAAAAAAATCTTCCGAAGCAAAAAATAGTTCTTTGATCATTTGCCAGTGAGATTATTTATAACGCAGTCTAAGTAAAAATGGAAATGGAAGTTAGCCGGAACGAATCTTTAACATAAGAAATTAAATTATTTT
>JANWIS010000084.1 GCA_025449775.1 Ignavibacteriaceae bacterium | reverse complement strand
TATTCGAGTTATAGAAATTATTCTGCTAGCTGTTCTTGTAATCCATATTTTAAATGGTTTGAGATTATGGATTGAAAACAAAAGAGCTCATGGAATAAGCTATAAGATTAAAGCTTTATCTGAAAACAGTACTATATTTTCTAGAACAATGTTTCTAACAGGTACTATAGTTTTTATTTTTCTAGTACTTCATCTTGGAACATTTTTTTGGAGATTCAATGTTTATGATCCGGATGGATTGGCAGATCATCATCTCTATTTTGATATAGTTGTAGCTTTCTTCAAAATGTGGTGGTATGTGATTATTTATATTATTGCAGTCATTCTACTAGGTTTTCATCTTAATCATGGATTCCAAAGTGCATTTCAAACATTTGGTTTGACTAATAAAAAATATTTTCCTCTTATTAAAAAAATCGGAACTCTTTTTTCTATCATAATGTCATTTGGATTTGCTTCAATGCCAATTTATTTTTTCTTTTTCTACACAGGTAACCAATGATAAAATTAGACTCGAAGATTCCAGGTGGTAATATTTCTGAGAAGTGGGCAAATCATAAATTCAATATGAAGCTGGTCAATCCGGCAAACAAAAGAAAATATACAGTTATAGTTGTTGGAACAGGTCTGGCTGGTGCATCTGCAGCTGCTTCTCTTGGAGAACTTGGTTTCAATGTACTTGCATTTACATTTCATGACAGTGCACGAAGAGCACACAGCATTGCGGCACAAGGTGGAATTAATGCTGCAAAAAATTATCAGAATGATGGAGACTCCATCTTTAGATTATTTTATGATACCGTTAAAGGTGGGGACTTCCGTGCACGTGAGGCAAATGTTTACCGTCTTGCTGAAGTCAGCGGAAATATTATTGATCAATGTGTTGCACAGGGGGTTCCATTTGCAAGAGAATATGGTGGAATGTTAGATAACCGTTCTTTTGGAGGTGCACAAGTATCAAGAACCTTTTATGCAAGGGGTCAGACAGGTCAGCAGCTTCTGCTCGGAGCTGTAAGTGCGTTGAACCGGCAGATAGATAAAGGGACTGTGAAGCTTTTTACACGACGGGAAATGCTTGATGTAGTATTAATTGATGGTGTTGCTAATGGAATAATCTGTAGAAATCTTCTGACGGGTGAAATTGAAAAATATGCTGCACACGCTGTCTGTCTTGCGACAGGTGGTTACTCAAATGTTTTTTTTCTTTCAACCAATGCAATGAACTGTAATACAACTGCAATTTGGCGTACACACAAACGCGGTGCTTACTTCGGGAACCCTTGCTTCACACAGATTCATCCTACTTGTCTGCCATTGCATGATGATTCTCAATCCAAATTAACTTTAATGAGTGAATCTTTAAGAAATGATGGAAGAGTTTGGGTTTCAAGAAAAAAAAATGACTTGCGAAGTCCAATTGAAATTCCAGAAGAGGAAAGAGATTACTATCTCGAAAGAAAATATCCTTCATTTGGAAATCTTTCACCTCGCGATATTTCATCAAGAGCAGCAAAAGAAGTGTGTGACGAAGGTAGAGGTATAAAAGGCGGAGAAGCAGTTTATCTCGATTTCGCAGATGCAATTAATCGACTTGGAAAAAAAGTTATTGAAGAACGGTATGGAAATTTATTTGAAATTTATGAAACAATAACTGGTGAAAATCCTTACAAGGTTCCGATGATGATCTATCCTGCACCTCACTATACAATGGGAGGACTTTGGGTTGATTATAATTTGATGAGCACAATTCCAGGTTTGTTTGTTTTGGGTGAAGCGAACTTTTCAGATCATGGTGCAAATCGTTTAGGTGCATCAGCATTGATGCAAGGTTTAGCCGATGGATATTTTGTTATTCCTTATACTCTCAGTAATTACATCGCTTCAGCAAAACCTGCTGCAGTCACAACCGATCATCCCGAGTTTAAAAAAGTTTCCAAAGAAGTAACAGACTTAACAAATAAACTTCTTTCGATAAAGGGAAAGAGAACCGTCGATGATTTTCACAAACAGCTTGGAAGGATTATGTGGAAGAAGGTTGGAATGGCTCGCTATGAAAAAGGTTTGAAAGAAGCTGTAGGAGAAATCAGAAATTTAAAAGAAGAATTCTGGAAAAATGTTACGATTCCAGGAAGCGGTAATGATGTAAACCAAACTCTTGAAAGAGCAGGGAGGTTAGTTGATTATTTTGAGCTTGGTGAATTGATGGCAATGGATGCTCTTAACAGGAATGAATCATGTGGCGGACATTTTCGTGAAGAATACCAATTTGAAGATGGTGAAGCAAAACGTGATGATGAAAATTATTCTTATGTGGCTGCATGGGAATATCTGGGAGAGAATAAATGGAATCTTCACAAAGAAGTGTTGGAATTTGAATACGTGAAACCGGCAATAAGGAGTTATAAATAATGAACGTGAAAAAATTAAACCTAAAGCTGAAAATCTGGAGACAAAAAAACAGAAACTCAGACGGAAGTTTTATTAACTATAATGTTCAGGTTTCGCCGGATGCTTCTTTTCTTGAAATGTTAGATGAAATCAACAACGGACTCGAAGCTACAGATCAGGAAGCAATTCATTTTGAAAGTGATTGCCGTGAAGGAATTTGTGGAACCTGCGGATTAGTAATTAATGGAAGACCTCATGGCCCTTTATCCAAAATTGCAACATGCCAGCTGCACATGAGAAATTTTAACGATGGAGAAACAATCTGGGTAGAACCATTCAGAGCAAAAGCTTTTCCTGTTATCAAAGATCTGATTGTTGATCGATCGGGATTTGATCAGATATTACAGACAGGCGGATATGTTTCAGTAAATACAGGTGGAACACCGGACGCTAATTTAATTCCAATTGCAAAAGATACAGCGAGTTTATCGATGGATGCTGCATCCTGTATTGGTTGTGGTGCTTGTGTTGCTGCTTGCAAAAATGCATCTGCAATGCTTTTCGTATCTGCAAAAATTTCTCAGTATGCACTACTTCCACAAGGTCAGCCGGAAAGATATCGCAGAGTAGAAAGAATGGTAAAAGTGATGGACGATTTGGGATTTGGAAGCTGCACAAATACTTATGCTTGCGAAGCCGAATGTCCGAAGGGAATCTCAATTACAAATATTGCACGTATGAACAGGGATTTTATTGTATCAAGAATAAAGAAACAAGATGCTGAGTCTGATGTCATTAAATAAAGAAATATAAATTTAAATGAATCTCTATTATTTAAATCTGGATTTTTTATTGCATTAAACCACTTCGCAATTTCAAATAAATTTGGCTATAGTTGTTCTGTTCCTTAATTTAATATGGGAAATTAAGAGAGAACTGTGATGTTTGAAAAAGAAATAAAATTTATTGGTGATTTCTGCATTAACCAGGTGAAAAACGTCGGAACGATTTTCACTTATGAGAAAATCTCAGCAACTAATATTCACCCCGCTGTTCTTAAATACATTTCTGCAGAACTCGATTTTATGATTTATGCTGACAGGCGAAAACTCCTTCAGCAATCATATTTTGATTATTCCGGCAAAGAGATTGCTGACCATTTCCATAAAATTTCAGGAGAAATAAAAAGAAATAAGAAAATTTCTTTCGACGATTTAAAAAAACTGATACTCCAGGCAGTTTCTTTTAATGTTAACTACCTTGTACGCCCGCGATGGTCATTAACAAAATTAATTTTTAACGAACAGCCAATTATTTCTGTTGAAGAACTTCAAATGATGCTCAACTATTTATATTACTATGAATATTTCAAAAAAGTACTTTCAGCCTATCTTTCCAAAAGAAACCTTGTACAGATTTCCTTAACAGAATTTGATTTGATCCTGAATAAAATCGACAGAGAATTGTTTAGCTCAAACCAGGAACAGCTTGTCGATAATGCGCTAACATCCATCGGTGATTTTTTTAACATTGGCGGTGTTGATAAAAACATGGTTTCATCAACTGCAATAGAAATATTTCTCAAAGAAAAAAATATGCTCGAGATGGTATTCAAACTTCGGAAAGAAATTCCTGAAGGTGTAAAGAAACGATATGATAAAGTTGAGTTCAAACGAATATTATACACACGTAAAGCAGAAGGTGAAATTGAGCAATTTAAAACTACGGAGCCGGATTTAAAAATTGATGATAAGGAAGGACTTACAATCGATCAACAATCTAATGAAGAACCAAGCCTTGGTGAAATAGCAGATAAATATGCAAATGAGTTGGACAAGGCTGATATTGAATCCTTTCTAAGTCCGGAAGAAGAGGAAACTCTTCTCTCGCTTTACGATGAAGAGCTAAAATCAGATTCAGGTGAAGATCTTGCGAGTGCAATTGAAGAAGCTTCAGAAAATTCGGCGCAGAATACTGATGATAGCTTAGAATCAAATAGAACGATTGAGGATAATTTTAATGCACAACCGGATTTAAAATACACTGATTCATTGTTAAGTGATTCCGGAATAGCAAAATCTACTCTCCAAATTGATTCTGATTTATACGAATCGATTTCAGAACAATTGTTTGAAAGTGAACCTGATGTAATTAAACCGGGCGTTGAAAAAGAAATTGTAGAGGAAATGATAAAAGATTTCATAGGTGAAGAAAATTCGAATGTTGAAGAAGATAAAGTTCAAGACGAACAACCTGAAAAAAATAATGAAACGGTTAAACAAAATGATAAACCCAAATTTGATTCACTTGAAGCTGAAGTGCTGAATATATTTGAAGACATTGATAAGTTTAGCAATAATTCTGCTTCAGAAGAAATAAGTATAGAAGAAGTGAATGAAGTAATTGAGGTGGAAGAAAGTAATGAACCAAAGGAATTGCTTGAACCGGTTCTGGAAACTGATGAAATAGATGAGTTTTTAAAAAATATAGATGAGGCTGCATTTTCAGGCAAAGGTGAAAAAGTTAAAGAGGAAGTTGAGGAGACTCAGGTAAAAGAAGATATAGAACCTCCGCAAAAAAAAGTTGAAGTCAGGGAAATAAGAAATGTTGAAAAAAAATTACCCGAACAGGAATTAAAACAAGCTAGACCTTCCCGACATAATGATCTGTTCGGCTATTTAAAGAAAAAAGAAATAAAAAAAATAGTTTCCTTAATCTTCAGCAATGATGAAGAAGATTTTATAAATACTGCAGAACGAATCATGGATTGCCATTCGTACAAAGAAGCCTCGGAAATATTAAAAGCTGTCTTCACATCCTATAAAATCAGTCCTTATTCCAAAGAAGCCATTACATTCACAAACGGTGTATCCAACTACTTCAGGCAAGCGTAATGTTTGTTGACTATGCCGTTATTGAAGTTCACGCCGGAAAAGGTGGTGATGGAATTGTAACTTTTCGCAGAGAAAAGTATGTCCCGAAAGGTGGTCCATCAGGCGGTGATGGCGGTAACGGTGGAAACATAATAATCCAATCTAACAATAACCTTCACACATTACTTGATTTCAGGTATAAGAAAAAATATCAGGCATCCGACGGTGACAAAGGAGGCAGCTCACTAAAAGATGGTAAAGATGGTAATGATGTAATAATTAAAGTGCCTGTTGGAACAGTAATCAAAGATGCAGAAAGTGAAGAACCGATTTATGACCTGAATACCGAAGGACAAAAAATTATTCTTGCCAAAGGAGGAAAGGGAGGAAAAGGAAACAGCAAGTTTGCAACTCCTACAAATCAAACACCTCGTTTTGCTGAACCCGGAATACCAGGAGAGTTTAGAAAAGTTATTCTTGAATTAAAATTAATTGCCGATGTTGGACTTGTAGGATTTCCGAATGCAGGAAAATCAACTTTGATTTCAAAAATTTCTTCTGCTCGACCAAAGATTGCCGATTATCCTTTCACTACTCTTGAACCGAATCTTGGTATTGTAAAATATCAGGATTATCAAAGCTTTACTGTTGCAGATATTCCCGGAATAATAGAAGGTGCACATAAAGGCAAAGGATTAGGAATTAAATTTCTGCGTCATATTGAAAGAACAAGAATAATTCTTCTGCTTATTGAAGTAACATCAGAAAATTTTCAAAAAGATTACAATACGCTGATCGGTGAATTAAAAAGTTACAGCCAGAAGCTTCTTAAAAAGAAGATTATTGTTTCATTTTCAAAAGCCGATTTGATTGATAAAGAAAGATTAAAAGAAGTGTCAAAATTCCGTTTTAAAGGAATTAAGGAAAAGCCGTTTATCTTTTCTTCTGTATCAGGAACCGGATTGCAGGAATTAATAGATCACCTTTGGCAATCAGCCAGGGAAGCATCAAGTTAACTATTCATAAATCTTCTTAAAAATTCTTAATAAACTGCCGGAAACATTTTTGAAAATTTTACTATTGTAGCTATATTTGCGTCCCGATTTAATTGGGATCAAATTGGGCGGGGTAGCTCAGTTGGTTAGAGCAGTGGAATCATAATCCACGTGTCGGGGGTTCGAATCCCTCCCCCGCTACATAACTAAAAGGAGTGAAAGATATGTATAATATATTAGTTATAATTGCAACCATAGCCGCGATCTTATTGATAATTGTTGTTCTAATGCAGGCTAGCAAAGGTGGTGGACTTGCCGGAACTTTTGGTGGTGCTGGAAATATGGGTGCAATGTTTGGAACCAGAAGAACAGCTGATTTTTTAAGCAGGGCAACCTGGTGGTTAGGTGGAACTGTAGCTGTTTTGGCAATAGTTGTAAACCTGTTTTTTTTACCAGGTAAAGTTACTGAAGAACAACGAAGTGTAATTCAGGAATCAGGAAAACAAACAATTCCACAAACACCTACGATACCACAGCAGCAGCTGCCACAACAAACTCAACCTGAACAGAAATAAGATCCGTATAAAATTTTTATTTCAGACCCTGATCGATTGGCAGATCAGGGTTTTTATTTTCCCAGCCGGCAAGGTATTCAATTATCTTATCCTGAATGTCTCTGTATTTTTTTGCACCGCCTTTGTTAAACTCAAAGAAAATGCAAATGATAAGATCGTCACCATCGGCAGTGGTTAAGTAACCCGATAATGAACAAACTCCATTTAATGTTCCGGTTTTTCCTCTAAAATTATTTTCTGCAAGAGTTCCAATTAATCTGTCTTCTAGAGTTCCATCTACTCCAGCAATGCTTAAGGAATTATAAAAATCTTCAAAATGATTTATGTTGAAGTAAGCATTCTCAAGCAACCCTGCTAAAGCTCCAACGGTTACTTTATCAAACCGTGATATACCTGAGCCATCAACTACTTGAGTTCCTTCGGAATAAATGCCATTGTCGCGTATAAAACTTAAAATTGCCTGAGTGGAAAAGAATGAGTTACCTTGCTTACCGCTGTAAACAGCACCAATTGATTTAAACAGACATTCAGCAAGGAAATTATCACTGTTTTTATTTATTAATTTTAGAACATCTCTGATCTGTTCTGAGGATTCAATAATTTCTTTTGCATCTGCCGGTGTCTGACCTGATATAGCTTCACCATTAATCTTTACACCGAGGGAGATTAATAATTGCTTAAGTTTTTTTGCAGTGAAAAGAGGCGGGTTATCCACATTTACAAAATAAGTACGTGAACGTCCTCTCTTCTTTTTAATTGTAGTAGTTCGGTTACGGTCTAATACTAGTGAAGAAATAGGAGGAAGTTTAACATTCGAACGTTCTTCATTTATCCAATCATCCCTTGAATAAACATTATCGAAAAATGTATCATCACCAATTATATTACCAGTTACTTCTCGTAGTCCGGCTTGATGAAGACTAACAGCTAATGATTCCAAATCTTCAGTTTCGAATGTTGCATGACCAAACCCTTTAATGTAAATGTTCCCATCAATTTTACTATCAGTTAGATCTTTATCATCGGCAAGGATCTTTGTTGACAATAAATAATCACCGCTCATTATCTCAAGTGCAGCAGCTGTTGTAAAAAGTTTGACGTTTGATGCAGGTATCATTGATTGAGTATGGTTGATGCTGATTATTGTGTCCTGAGTCAGAGGATTATAAATCATCATCCCAATTTTTGTTCCTGATGGTATGTCTGAAATAATTCTATCAATATTCTTTAAAACTTGCTCGGGTGATTCAGCTCTAACTATAACTTGAAGTAAAATCAGTATGAGTAATGTCAGAGAAATCTTCATCAAATTTGATATAAGAGTTATTAACAATATCTTTGCCCTGTTATTTGAAAAATGAAAAAATAATCACCTGCAAATAAATCATTCTATTCTTAAACATTCAACAATTTTTAATTTATTTAATTTTTCTGCTATATGAAAAAATCAACAAAAGCATACGAAGATTCTGAATTTCTAAGCTCAGCAGATGGAAGATCCATAAGAATTCTTACTGAATATCTTCAGCCAAAAAGTAAATTCAAAAAACATAAAGTAATGGATACTATAGTTTTTTTTGGATCTGCAAGATTAAAATCCCGTAAAGATGCCTTAACGGAGTACAACAGTATAAAGTCTTCAAATCCGAAACAATCCGAAAATTTTGGAGCAAAACTTCGCGAAGCACAACAGTTCCTCAATATGTCAAGATATTACGAGGATGCAGTTGAACTTTCAAGAAGATTAACTGAATGGTCGATGAATCTTGAAACAGCTGCAAACAGATTTATTATTTGTACTGGCGGCGGACCAGGGATAATGGAAGCAGCAAACAAAGGAGCCAGGAAAGCAGGAGGTTATTCGATCGGGTTGAATATCAGCATTCCTTTTGAACAGTTTGTAAATAAATATGTAACACCGGATTTGAGTTTCGAGTTTCATTACTTCTTTATGAGAAAATTCTGGTTTGCCTACCTTTCAAAGGCACTTGTTATTTTTCCGGGCGGATTCGGTACGATTGACGAGCTGTTTGAAATAATGACACTGATTCAGACAGAGAAAATAAAAAAGAAACTTGCTGTAGTTATTTATGATAAGAAGTACTGGAATAAAATAATCAACTTTGATAAGCTGGTTGAAATGGGGATGATAAGTAAATCAGATTTAGGTTTGTTTACTATGTGTGATTCAATTGATGAAACCTATGAAACTATAATTAAGCATCTGAAAAAACATTACTCAAAGAAAAAAGAGCCGGCAGTTATTGAGCCAGTTCTGCGTTTGAAGTAAAAAAAACCCCGCTAAGCGGGGTGTGAAAATTAAAATTCATCAGTTCGCTGGAAGCGACGGACAGCTTTTATCTTTTCCATTCTTTTCTTCACTGAAGGCTTTACAAAGAATGTTCTCTTTTTATATTCTTTTAAAATTCCAGATCGTTCATATTTCTTCTTAAATCTTCTGAGAGCTTTATCAATGGATTCATTTTCACCGACTGATATGCCAACCAAATTACTTCACCCCGCTTCCTGGTTTTTAAGTGATTCAATAAGTTTTTTTAAACCTGATTTTTGAAACTCTACCGAAATTGAGCTTTTACCATTAGAGAGAGTATCCTTTGAAATTACTCTTCCGAAATCATCCCAATTTTCATGATAGATTGATTCTCCTATTTCATATGTGCTTAATGGCGAATATTTTTTACAATCCTGATTTTCAATTCCTTCAAGTGTAGCATTGTTGTTTTTCAAAATATCGCTGATATCAACAATCATTACTTGTTTACAGGATTTACATTTAGCCCATTTTTTGTATTCAGATTCTTCACCGGTTACGGTACCCGTTATTTCCATCTTTTGAACAGTACCACATGAATTACAAAATGCTACAATATTTTTAATCCGTGCCATAATCACTTCTTTCTTAATTCCGGCTACAAATTTACGGCTATCGCTTCCGAGAATCAAATTATATTACCCTGATGATGAGGAGGAATTTAAAAAACAGTTAAAATAATGATTAAACCTAAGTATTAAGTTCATTGCTGAGCTAGAATTGCTAAGAGCTCCCAAATCTCTTTCGGGCTCTCTTTTCAATAAAGGTCTGAAGGTTTCCGGGTATTGTGTTTTCCGAAGTTAGATTCTTGAAAAGGTTTTTTACCTTTTGCTGTAAAAGAAGTTCAATCTGGAATTTAGCACTATCATTAACGAGTAAATTAAATTCATTTTTTTCTTTTTCACTAAGTTCTTCATCAACTGATAACGCACATTTTCTCAACTCAAAAATAATTTTATTTGGATGTCTGTCTGCACTTGATTTTTTCTGATCCTCGTAATTAAAATTCTTCCTAGTAAATAAGAAGATAAGTTTTCTTGCCCGGTAAATTCTAGTCGCAATTACTCCGTTCGGTACATCAACAAGGTCGGCAATTGAATTATAACTAAGTGAATGAATTTCCTTTAAAATTATTGGAGCTCTCAGAACAAATGGAATTTTTTCGAGAATGGAGATTAATTCTTTCTCTTTAAAATCTTTTTTCAGGTTTACTTCCCCTGAAAATTTGTCAACTTCATTGAGGTCTGTCTGCATTAAATCAATAAAATCAAATTGAGTATTAATATCGCTCTCAACGGAAGAAAAAAAATCTGAAATATTCCGGAGTAAGATCCGGTGTATCCAGCTGTTCCAGTCAGCATCGTTTTTAGTTTTATCACAATATTCGATTGCCAGTAAAAATGTGTCCTTCACAATTTTTTTGGCTGCTCTTTTATTTAATAAAATCCAGAAAGAAGTATGATAAAATTTATTCAGCAATGGAAGCGTTTCGGAATTGAATTGAGATCCCAGCTTTGAAAGCTCTTCTTTTGTAGTGTTGAATCGATTCTTGTTGATATTAAATGCCAACGCGATGCTTGCTCACTTACTGAAAATTAATGCGTTGCCATTCCACGAAGCAATATTGGTGAGATCGATCAGGAAACCGTTAACAACAGCATATTTTGCCTCATTGTTTTTCCGTAAAATAAAATTTGCATTTCCTTCTAATTCAATTTTTTCAGAAGGAGGATCAGCATTATTTAAAATAATATTAAAAGGAAATGATGAAAACTCTCCATTAAAATTATTCTCATTCAATAGGATATTTGTGAATCCTTCATTATAAAGCTGAACAGGATTTATTTTTGTCAATTCATCCAAAGAGTTGAATGGCTCCGGTTTAGTTTTTCCCGGAATCAGTTTGTACTCCGAAAAATCAAATTCTTCATAACCTGAAAAAACAGAAAGGTCACCAATATCCTTAATCTCTGCTTCGAGGTAAAAATCTTTTGCCCCATTAATATTTTCTTCTTCAAAATTTATCCCGATATCAACAACATATTCAATAGTATCTCTTTTTATTTTCAAATTTCTCAAAATCAAATCCATCATTGTTTGCTGATTTTCAGGAATGGAATTATAAATATCCAAATCCTGATTTTGAAAACTCGCGCTTGCAATGCTGTTCAACGCAGAAAGTATAGTAATATAGTTTATCTTCCGGAGAAATTGTTTCTCACGGTCTTCACGCCATCCGCCGCTTTCAAGCAGAACCACACCCGTTCCCCATTTGGTAAAATTATCACCGAATGCACGTGGTTCATAATCATCTGAATACTTTCCGATATGACCGGGAATAAATTCATTCAAAATATTTACCATATCGCCGATAAGTTTCATTGCATTCTCTCTTGGCTTTGTAAGACTTTTTTGGAAATCAGGAGATGGTGCAAGGAATGAAATAGATGCAGGCTTAGTTGAATTTCCAGCCGCATAATTCCTTCCCTGGTCGTGAAGGTTGAATCCGAAATCGGCTTTAAGGCTATCGAAAACTTCCTTTAAAATTTTTGCTTCGGGAGTTTGCTGTCTTAGTACATCGCGGTTAAGGTCGATTTCAAAAATATTCCTTCTCTGGAATTGTTCAGCACCATCCGGGTTTACCATTGGAATAAAGTATAAGCTTAGATTTGACAGGAGATATTTTTTAAAATCAGGAAATTCATTTTCATCATAAAAGAAATTGAACATGTCGAACAAAGCTGAAGTTGCTGTTGGTTCATCACCGTGCATTTGTGACCAGAGAAAAACTTTCTTTTTACCAGTTCCTATTGAAACCAGGAAGATATCTCTTCCTTCAGCCGATTTTCCGACTTTATTCACCCCGAAAATCTTTTTATTTTTTAATCGTTCAATCAGAGGAACTATATCTGTATGCTTGAATCGTCTGTCGGTTAAAGTTTTTTCTTTAAAATTTTCATATGAATTATAGAGATTCCAGGCAAGTTGTTTATCCTGTGACATTATATTTCCTGTTGATAATATTGTAAAAAATATTCCGCAGAACAGAATTCTGCTTCGAAGGCAAATAGAATTTTTCATTGTGATTTTAATTTAAATATTCGTTAACTCATTTACTAAGAATGTAAAGAGGAGATTTTTATTATGGCTACAAATAAATTGAAAATTGGTTCTCCGGCTCCTGACTTCAGGCTCGTCGGTGTCGATGAAAAAAAATATTCACTTATCTCATTCAAAGATAAAAAAGCGCTTGTTATAATTTTCAGTTGCAACCATTGTCCATACGTAAAAGCTTATGAAGGAAGAATAAAAACTGTCCAAAAAGATTATGAAGATAAAGGATTAGTTGTTGTAGCGATCAATTCAAATGATGAGATCGGATATCCTGAAGATTCGTTTGACGAGATGAAAAAAAGAGCAGCCAGTGAAAGTTTTAATTTTATTTATTTAAGAGATGAGGATCAATCTGCTGCCCGATCTTTTGATGCAACACACACACCGGAAATTTTTCTTTTTGATAAAGACAGGAAATTAGTTTTCCACGGAAAGATTGACGATAACTGGAAGGAACCTGAAAGAGTACAAAATAATTATTTAAGAAATGCACTTGAGGAGCTGCTTGCCGGAAAAGAAATTTCTGTTCCGGAAACTTTTACAATTGGATGTACGATTAAGTGGAAGAAATAGAAATAAGATTTATTGCTGGTTCAAAAATTAAAACATAAATCCAAAATTTAGTGTAACATAAAATCCGCCCAGGTGGTCTTTATATCTTCCATTAAGTATCTCAACCTGGTCATCTAAAAAATCAGTGTAATAATATCGTACGTTAAGACCTATAAGATTATTTTTATCCAGCCCGAAGTTGGCACCAAAGCCGGCGTAACCGCCAACACCGTAATGAGCTTGTGAATATGAAAATGCTTTGAAAAATTCTTCTACATATGGTGTTGTTAATGCAATCGTAGGACCTACACCAATATTAATATAAGGGCGAAGATTATCAGCTAGTTCATTTTCAAATAACCGTAACTGGGCTCCGAATAAAATTGGAACCATAAAAACACGGTTCTTTTTTCCGATGGTGAAAAGTTGTCCGTATGGATCAATGTATTCAATTTCTCTTTCATCTTTTGCTTCAGACATGGAAATATCTGCAAATAGAGTAAACTTTGTACTAAGCTGTTTCCTGTAAAAGGTACCCAATCCAAATCCGCTTTCACCAATCATCAGATCAAATCCCCATGCATTGGACGGAAAAACTTCAGGTGGTTTTGGAGGAACAAGTTCGCCAATTTCCTGTGCTGAAAGGAAAGCGGTTGGAATTATGAACAATATTAAAAATATTAGACGGTGCATATTATCTTAAAATTCTGGTTCTAAAATAAACATCCTTTTTTCAGAATCAACTTACTAATTATTAACTGTTAGCAAAATGAAATATTTGACCGTATTAATTCAATGTATTTATTTGGTGCAAATGAGGATGCTGTATTGATTCTTACAAAACAAAATAAGGACAGGATAGATATTGATCTGCTGGTTAATGAGAAACTGGCTGGTGGAAATATTGATGAAGTATTATTCATTGTCCCGACAAGGAGAAAAGTAAGATATCTTACACGCGAATTAATTTCTCTCACTCCCGGCAAATCAGCCGGCGGATTGAAAATTGAAACGATCGGCTCATTTGCTGAAGAACTTTTGGGAGATATTGTAGGTGAAGCAGAATTAATTGGAGAGGAAAAAGCTATTCTGATTTTGAACCACAGCTTCAAAAAAACAAAACTTAATTACTTCTCAAATTATAAAGATCAAATTCCATTCGGAACTCTTGAACGGATTAAGAATGTAATTTCAGAATATAAAAGACACGGTATTACACCGGATCGATTAAAAGAAGAAGCACGTGATTTACCAGGCGGAGAAAAAATGAAATTGATGGATATAGCAAATGTTTATGAAATCTACCAGAAAGCACTTGAAGAAAAAAACTTTAAAGAGCCTGGTGATATGTATTCATTGCTGAATGGAAAAAGCAAAAAAATATTTGATGAATCTTTTACATTTGTTTATCCAGGTGTAAAGCTTGTTCTTGTAAACGGCTTTGATGAATTTACTGCACCCGAAGTAGAATTAATTAATTCTTCCGCAGATGTAAGCAGTATAGAATTATTTATCATCCTAGATTACTACAAATATAATCCGACTGTTTTTTCTCATCTCAATTCTTGTCACGATAGATTCATAGCAAAAGGTTTTAAAGAAGTAAAAGACATTTCACCTTCATCTCAAACGAAATTTGTAAATACTATCAGGGAAAAACTTTCTGTAAAGAGTGAGGATAAAAAGGATAATTCATTTGAAAAATTAATTACACAGATCAGCGCAAAAAGCAGGGAAGAAGAGATTGAGCTGATTGCAAAGGAAATAAAAAACCTGCTTCTAACCGGCGAAGTTTTACCAGAAAAAATTTGTGTTGTCTTTAATCTAATCGGCAATTACTCGGCGATAATAAGGGACCGTTTTAATTTGTATGGAATTCCATTTAATCTTACTGACAGATATTCTTTAAGCACATCAGCACCTGTAAAAGCATTAATCAGCTTTCTCGAAATAATTGAAAACGATTTTTACTATAAAAGTATTTTCCGTGCTTTCAGCGGAGGGTTTTTGAATAAGCTGAATGTTGATATTTCAAATCTGTTAAAAGCTTCTGTAGAGCTCAAAATAGTTTCGGGATATAATAACTGGATCGGCAGAATAAAAGAAGCTGTTTCAGAAATTTCATCAACTGAATTTGAAAACGAAAATGTCAGAGAAAAAATTGAAATTTATAAATCTGCAATCGTTGAATTAGAAAAGATCAACTCTACCCTCAAAATATTTTCAGGCAAATTTAATTCTGATGATTTCCGAAAAAACTTTTTGTCACTGATCTTCAGTCTTGATCTTCCTGCCGAACTTCTGAATGCATCTTCGGAAGCAGTTGAGAATGATATAATTGCATTCAATTCGTTTATTAAATTAATTGATGAAACAACAAGTCTTATCAAACTGGAGTATGGAAGCGAAGAAAAGTTTTCAATTAGTTTTTATCTAAACCAGTTAAGAACCATCGCAAAGTTTGCAAGATATAATATTCCTGAAAAACCGGGATATGGCGTCCAGGTAACAACATTGAATGAAATCAGGGGATTAAATTTTGATTATCTGTTTATCGGCGGGTTAAATGACGGAGATTTTCCGACACGGTTTACTCCTGAGATCTTTTTTTCAGGTTCGTTTGTAAGAGAAGAAAATCAGCACCAGGTTGAACAGAGATATTTATTTTACCAGGAATTGTGCACATGGAAGAAAAAATTGTATCTAACTTTTCCTCAAACTGACGGTAAACGTGACCTTGTTCAGTCAAGTTTCTTGCAGGATTTTAATTCGTTGTTCATCACAAGTATTCT
>JANWIS010000083.1 GCA_025449775.1 Ignavibacteriaceae bacterium | reverse complement strand
TAAACGCAAAAGTAAGTTTTGAACCACCAAGAACTTTACCCCCACGGCATTCAATAACTTTACCATAAATAGGCGAGCCTTTTGGAGAGATTACTTTTCCATCAAAAATAAAATCAACCTCAAGGATTGATTTGAATGTTGATCCAGCTGGATTTTTGGCGGTATTGATCGGTTCATTAATATTTACCATCAGCTTTGTACCTTCTGGGATGGTAATGCCTTTGATGATAGATTCTGAGGTAATTTGTACTGATGGATCTTTCATAACTGTTGAATCCGATTGGGTGAAAGATACAGACTGAAAGAATACTACAATTAAAATACACTTTACAGAAGCGATCAAATATTTATTCATATCCATATTTCCTTTAAGATAAATTTTAAAAATTTTATTTGCTCAATTACTGGATCCCATTAGAAAACTTGTAAGCAAATAAATGATTATTTGATTTTAAAACTGATTACATCTTCGGCGGAGCCGTGTCAATAACTACTTTGTGGATCCTGCCGGTAAATTTATTGTCGCGTTCTTTATAATCGTTTGATACATTTGTTTCACTATCAACTCCGACATCCGCTCCTTCATCAGCTGAAAAAGCAAAAGGCTGAGTCTTAGGAACATATCCTTCAGCAACTTTATTACCATCAACAAATAAAATTGATTTACCGCCTGAACCAGGTTTAGGTCCATCGGAAATAAATTCATATTTAATTGTGTGCTTGCCAGGTGAAACTGCACCTTGAGATGAAATGTTAGTATGTTCAACACCGAAGAAGTTATACTCGTGATGAACCTTACCGCCTTTCATATAAATAACCCAGCCTCCAAATCTGCCCGCCTGTGAAATAATAACTCCATTCTCATTTTTATTCTTTAATTCTACTTCAGCAGTAATGGTGAATGACCTGCTCTTTATATTAATAAAAGTATTCTCCATCAATCCTGTCATACCTTCGTAAACAGTCAGTGAAGTTCGTCCACCCATCAAGTCCGGTCTTCCTGCTATTGATGGATCAAATCTTTCAACTCTCCTGTCATCGATCGGAAGTACGCGGTACTTAGCAGCTTCTTGCATGAAAAAATCCTGAAGCTCTTTTAATTTTTCTGGTTGCTCAGATGCAAGGTTGTTAGCCTGACTAAAATCCTCATCAACATTATATAATTCCCAAACATCGTCTTTAAGAGGAGGATTTTGAACCATAATCCAGGGGATTGAATGCCGTGTTGCAGCAACCCATCCGTCCTTATAGATTGCCCTGTTTCCGAACATTTCAAAATATTGTGATGTTCGATGGTCTTTTGCACTTGCATCATCGAATGTGTACTTCATCGAAACTCCATCCATCGGATATTGTTCGACTCCATTTACAATTTTCGGCTCCGGCAGATTACAGACTTCTAAAATTGTTGGTGCAATATCAATAACATGATGGAACTGTGAACGGATTTCATTTCCAGATTTTATTCCTTCCGGCCAGTGCATAACCATTCCATTTCGTGTACCGCCAAAATGGGAAGCTATTTGTTTTGTCCACTGGAATGGTGTGTTGCCGGCGTGTGCCCATCCGATAGCAAAGTGAGGAAATGTGTTTGGACTTCCCCAATCATCAATGTGATTCATCATTTGTGAAGCGTTACCGACAATGCCATTTAATGCCATCATCTCATTGTATGTTCCTTCCGGTCCTCCTTCGGCACTCGAGCCGTTATCGCCAACGATATAGATAAATATGGTATTATCCAGTTCACCCATTTCTTCAAGTGACTGAACTAATCTTCCTATATTATGATCTGTGTGTTCTCCAAATCCTGCAAACACTTCCATCTGCCTTGAAAAAAGTTTTTTCTGTTCGGCACCCATATCATTCCAGGCAGGAATTTCTTTTGGTCTCTCTGTAAGTTGAGTGTTCTGAGGTATTATGCCCAATGATTTTTGACGGGCAAAAGTTTCTTCTCTAAGTTTATCCCAGCCCTGATCAAATTTTCCTTTATAGTTATCAGCCCACTCTTCGGGAACATGATGGGGAGCGTGAGTAGCTCCCGTTGCAAAGTAAACATAAAAGGGTTTATCAGGAGTAAGTGACTGCTGAGCTTGCATCCAATTGATTGCCTGATTTGTCATATCATCCGTAAAATGATAATCGGGATTATCTGCGTGTTCGACTCTGATTGTTCCATCAAAAATTGCCGGAGCCCATTGATTGGTTTCACCTCCGATGAATCCATAAAATTTATCAAAACCTGAACGCGTCGGCCATCTGTCAAACGGACCGGAAACTGAAACTTCCCAAGGTGCTGTTTCATGATATTTACCAAATGCAGCCGTGCTAAATCCATTCTGCCGTAAAATTTCTGCTAATGGTGTTACGCTGTTTGGACGAACGCCTGTGTTGCCCGGAAATCCTGTAGCTAATTCCATTATAGCTCCGGCATTGTTAATATGATGATTACGACCTGTCAGCAAAGCAACACGAGTCGGTGAACACAATGCAGTTGTATGAAATCTGTTATAGCGTAAACCAGTATTTGCAAGCTTGTCGAGCGTAGGCATATTTATCGGACCACCAAAAGCACTTGAGTGTCCGAATCCGATATCGTCAATCAAAACGATAACTACATTCGGTGCACCTTCAGGGGCTTTAATTTCAAAACGCGGTGGAGCTGTTGCATCACGCGCATCCAATTCTGTATAAGTTGGCGGAGTTGGTTCTTTGATTGGTAAGATTGTTCTGTCGAGTTCACCGCTTATGCTTGTTTGATCTGTTTTTTCCTGACATCCAGTCAGAAATACAAACAGAAATAGAATTGGGAAAATGAATATTAATTTATTCATAAATGTTCTAGCTCCTTAAATATTATATGAGTTAAATTAGATTTGTGACTTATTGTTGAGAACAAGTTAGTAAATATTTAATAATAATTAACATACAAGATTCTTACCATTTATCAAGCGTTGAAAATGGAAAACTCGGGTTAAGAAATTGTTATGTCAGTGATTAGAAAGCGTGTTCAGGTATTTGATCAATTCTTCTACTATAGGATTGGATGGAAATTTTATTTTCAATTCTTCAGCATATTTCATTGCATTATATAAATCGTTTTTCTTTAAATAGAAATCAGCCAAAGCATAAATGAAATCAAATTCGTTTGGTGAGATTGAATACGCTTTAAGCAAAGATGATTCTGCTTTTTTATTTTCATTAAGATATTTATAGATCAAACCAACGTTGAAATATATTCTTGGATTGACTTCAGATGCTAAAGTTGCTTTCTCAAGAATGACAATTGCTTCTTTAAATCTCTGCTGTTCGGCGTAAAGTAATCCGAGATAGTAATTTCCTTCAGAATACTCCGGATGATTCTTAATTAAATCTAAATACATTTCTTCTGCTTTTTTCAAATTGCCATTATCATAATAAAGAAGAGCAAGATTTGATTTGGCTGGATAAAACTGATTGTCTTGCTTGATTGCTTCAAGATAAAATTTTTCTGTTTTCAGGAAATCTCCTTTGTTCGAGTAAAAATTTCCAAGATTGTATTTGCCTGATGGAAAGTCTGCGGTGTATTCTAAAGTTTTTAAATATTCGTCAAGAACTTCATTCAATTTTTTGAATTCATCTTCAGTAAAGTTTTCTTTCCCAAGTACAGAAAGTTTTGAAGCAGCTGCTATCCTTACCATTTTAACATCATCATCAAGTAAAGGAAAAATAACATTCACTAACTCTTTTGCATCCGAAGTATTAAAGGCATCTATCGCTCTTTCCCTGATAATCGGTTCCGGATCGTGAAGCATTTCGATAATAGTTGTATGGGCAGATTTATTATAGTAAGATGATAAATACGTAATTGCTGTTGCCTTCACCATTTCAGGAATTGAATCATTATTAATTAATGTTATCAGACTTGTATCAGCAGACTTTTTCCCAAAGTATGCAGCAGATAAAACATCTGCATAATTGAACTTTCTTTTTTCAACATAATTTTTCTTTATAATATCAGCAGACCACTGAAAACTTTTATCTGCGTGACAATCAGTGCAGGCATTTGGCAAATCATATTTTACTGAAAGATCAGGACGAGGAATTCTGAAACTATGGTCTCTTCTGAAATCAATTCCCATATAATATTTTCCCGGCATATGACAACTAATGCAAAGAGATCCTTGCCCAACCGCAACCATTTCACCAAAATTATTTTTGACAGGTGAACCTTTTTCATTTTCATATTTATGGAAGTGATGTGCGTACGAATCATATTTTGCAGGAAGGTGACATTGTGTGCAAAGGGCATTTCCTTCAAACTTAAATTTGATACTGTGCGGATCGTGGCAATCGATACATTTAACATTGTTCATATACATTTTGCTTTGAGTGAAAGATGCAAACTCATAAACTTCATCAAGAATTTGTCCATCAGCATAATAAAGTGGAGGAGAAATATTTTGAGGACGATGAAGATTGTAATACTCATTGTCTCTGTGTTCGTTCGGACCAAATGAAGTTCTTCTTGAATGACACGGTGCACAGCTTTCAACAAATTGTTTGGAAGTTGTTCCGCTAGTTTTTAAAACCAGTCCAAGGTTTCCATCATATTCACGTGAACTTTCTGAATCATTTGCCCAATTCAAATGTTCTGAACCAGGACCGTGACAAGCTTCGCAGTTTACATTAATATCCGACCACGTGGTATTAAAAGAATCTTTTTCTAAATCATAATTCTTCTGAAGATTTGTTGAATGACACTCAGCACACATCCCGTTCCAGTTCTGTGATTGATTCGTCCAGTAAAACCAGCTGTCTGGTTTCAGATCTTCCGGCTGGTAAACCATTCCTGCCATATCAAACCAGCGTTTCATTTCTGAGTCCCAGGCAATTGGCAGACACTGATATTTTCCATTTTCAAATGGAATTAAATATTGCTGAAGCGGTCGAACACCAAATGTATGAGTAATCTGGAATTCAGTCATCTCTCCACCAACACCTTCTGTAAATACAAAAAACTTTCCATCACGTTTGTAGAACTTGTGTGTCTTGCCTCTGAATTCAACTTCAACAATATTAAAATCACCAAGCACAGTTGAGTCGTTTGCAATCATCATTGCATTATCGTGATCGGAGCCTTTCCACAATTCATATTCTCTTTGATGACAACTGATACAGTTTTTTCCACCAACAAAATTTGCCGGTTTTTTTGAATCGCAGGAGAGCAGGAAATATAAGAAAGGTATTATCAGTAAGGCGAGTACATTTTTAATAATCTTTGTTCTGCAATAATGTTGTTTATTGATCTCTTGAGGACGCATTCATCAAACTAAAAAAAAGTAATAATTATTTTAGAAAAGTTAATGAATTAGAATAGAATTTTTAATTAATGCGGATAATTTTCTTCTAATCTTTATCCGAATTAACAACAACGGCTATCAAAATGATAGCCGCAGATTATTAGAATGTATACATTGTAAAATAGTTGACCTATTACAAAGTATCTCTCAGAAAAATTTACAATTAAATATTAATTGATAATTAAAATCCAAATGTTCCGCTTAAACTAACCATTGATAAATTAGTAGGGCCATCCACCACGATCGACTCCCATTCCAACCTGGC
>JANWIS010000082.1 GCA_025449775.1 Ignavibacteriaceae bacterium | reverse complement strand
ATCTAGTGAAGATTGGGTAAATAAAAATGGGGGCGGAATATTTGAGCTTCATTCATATGCTTTGCCTGATGATTTTCCAGGAAAGGAAATTAGAAATCAACTCTTAAAAGAATTCGAAGAATATTTTCCAGAGATAAATGGATATAAAATCAGATACGAGTTTTTACAAATTAAGGATGACTTCACGGCATTTCATACAAATCAATTCAAAAACCGTCCGGAAGTAAAAACAGAGATTGAAAATCTTTTTCTTGCCGGCGATTGGGTTAAGCTTGAAAATCCTGCAATGCTGATGGAAGCTGCAACAACATCAGCTCTTTATGCTGTTAATATCATCTTTAATAGAGAGGGATTAAAGGAAGAGCCTGTTTATTCTGTTCCATTAAAGGGAATTTTATCGGGCTGATTAATGACAATTATTTTTGTAAATAATCTGCCATTAGATATTTTAGGCTTAATCGTTTTTCGCAATCACCAATTCCAAAAATTTATTACAAAGGATGAATATTATGAAAAGATTAATATTGCTTTCGGCTTTTCTAATAAGCTCTTTAAGCTTTGCACAGATACAGAGTTTTGATTCAACTTACATAGAAGGATTGAAAAAAGACATCGGTGGCACATTTAAAGAAATCGTTGATGATAATATGAAATTAACTGAAGATCAGGCAAAAATATTCTGGCCGCTTTATGATGAGTATATGG
Organism: Ignavibacteriaceae bacterium; assembly: GCA_025449775.1. GTDB lineage: Bacteria > Bacteroidota > Ignavibacteria > Ignavibacteriales > Ignavibacteriaceae > IGN2. The sequence continues at coordinate 5,101 of JANWIS010000082.1, read as the reverse complement.
CATCCCGAACACCTGTATTTGAAGAAAGAGTGCGCATAACTGAAGAATATATGATGAATTATTATGCAATGGATGATGCGACGGCTAAAGATCTGTTAAACAAATCCATGAAATTAAACGAGGATTTGCTGGACATAAGAAAACAATCTTTAAACAAAATGCTCGAACAGCTGCCGGCTACGCTTGTTGGAAAATTTTTTCAAATTGATGCAAGGGTTTCTGCTCTTGTGGATTTAATCAGAATGTCTTCCACACCGCTCGTTAGAGACGAAGAATAAATATTTATTAGCATTAAAAGCCCCTGCTATCAGGGGTTTTTTAATTCTGTCCTATCTATAACATCTATATTTGAAAAGATAACTACAAAACCCATTAAATAATCCTGCGTCAAAATTGACAACCTTGTATTGAGAAAGTTAGATTTCTTCCTCACGTCTAAAAGACTTTGTTAACAGCCAAAATTCTAAGATTTGTCTCTGACGTCATAAGTTTCGAGTACAACAAATTGAGGCAGCTTATTCTATTAGTACAGTAATAATTAGCTATGATTTTGAGTAAAAATTTCCACCATCAAAACTTTCATAGAACGCTTTTCTCAATCCATAAATTACTTGTCGGCACAAATGTAATTTTTACACGGCACCAATTTTGGACAACTCAGCCAAAATAATTTTAGGAAACAGATAAATGACACAAACACAATCTATATTAGTAATCGGCGGAATGATGATGCTCTCCACTTTAATCCTTACAAGAGGATCAAATACTCTTAATCATCTCTCCAGAACATTCCACATAGAGGCTGTTGCTAATGCTTATGAAATTGGTCAGTCTGCAATTGAACAGATTAACAGTGTTGCCTTTGATGAAAAGACGGTTACAACAGATGTTAATAAAACTAGTGATTTGTCAGCTATCCTTGGCCCAGATGGAGTCGAGATTTTGCTCAATCAATTTGATGATATAGATGACTTCAAGAATTATACATGGAGCGAATCAACAGAAAAGCTTGGTGTTTTTAATGCAAAAGTTAATGTTTCTTATGGAACAACTGCCAACCCGGAAATTACAACAACAAGCAGAACATTTTACAAAAAAATAGAAATTCTTATTACTAACCAGTACTTGCTTCAGGATACACTAAGACTTCAAACAATAAGGGGATATTAATCCATGATATTTTTATTAGATATTCTCGGATCAACTGTAGCCGGGGCATTGGTGCTTCTAACCTTGGTTCAGTTTAACAATACTACCTCCGATCAGAAAAATGAATTTCAATCCAATCATACAATTCAGTCTGGAGTTAAGGATTTCTCAGAGGTTATTGAATTTGATATATACAAAGCCGGATACAGAGTTCCTCATCAGGATATTTTTTTAACAGCTAAAGACACTGCAACAAAGTTTCTTGCTGATCTTTTCAACGATGGAATTATCGATACAATTTCATACTATCTTGGCAGTACCTCTCAGTCTGCCACAACTGATAACCCTGATGACAAGCCTGTCTTTAGAAAAGTAAACAGCGGAGCTTTTTCTGCAATAGGGCTGGTTAAAGATTTAAGTATTACATACAATGATTCTACAAAGTCACCGCTTTCAGCTATTACATTAAATACGGTTAACGGCAGAAAACTGATCAAGTCCGTTTCGTTCAGTCTTATTTATGAATCTCAGTGGAAGAGCAATGAATCTTACCAATCTGCTCAGTGGAAGAAAACTATATATCCAAAAAATTTACATTGAAAGGATAATGGATAGATTATGGGAAAGACAATTTTAATTGTGTTATTAGGAGCAATAGTTATTTATGGTGTAACCAACCTGGTTATCAATCAAAATTTATATGAAATGTCAGAAGGTTCAATTGAGTCTTATGCACAGACAAAGGTGCGGAACATTGGAAACACCACCGTAGAAATTTTAAAAGCCAGGGTATCAGCTGATCTGGATTACAGAGTTACATCTCCAGCAACAATGTCTGTAGAAGATGGCACTGTAAAATACAGAGCTGTTGATACGACTTATGCCGGTGAACCAATGGTTAAATTCGACATTCGTTCGGATTATCTGGATGAATCTAAAACGATAATAGCCTTCTTGAGAATTAGAAATTCTGTACCCGCATATTTTAATCGTAGTGTTCTTGGAGAAAACGAAGTTACCTTTAATGGTAATCAGCTTTCAGTTAAGGATACAAACCAACCAAAACTAAATGCCGACATTCATTCAAACACTTTGGTTAAGCTTAATGGTTCAAATTACCTTTTTGAGGGATTTGTAACAAGCTCTGGTGCTGTGGTTAATGCCGGAACAAATATCAATGTAATACCAAATTACAACCCGCTTGGTTCGCCTGTTATACAACAGTTTGTGGCTCCGGTTTTAATCCCAAATTTCGTTGCAACTACTTTTCTGCCAAAAGCAGATGTTGTATACAACAGTGATCATACATTTAGCGGACTTACTACTCTCGGGACTATGGGTGATCCAAAAATAATTTATGTAAAAGGAAAAGCAACTTTTAGTGCTACGAACATTACCGGTTATGGGGTGATCGTGTCTGAACAAGAGGTGAACATTAATGGAAACGTGACTATCAATTCTCCTCATCCATTGCACAGCCAGTTCGGGATTTTTACTAGTGGAAAATTTAATTTGAATAACACCGGTTTAACGGTCGAGGCAACAATGTACTGCCAGGACGAATCGGTTGTTAATACTGCAAATGTTAAAGTTATTGGCAGCATAACTTCTAAAAGCAAAATCACATTCAACGGCTTGAACGAAAAACTTTATTACAAGCCGCCATCTGATGCTATAACAAGTTTGTTCTTTAACTTCACGTATTTAAGACCTGTTATTGCTTATTGGTACGAATAATAAACCTTTACGATAGAATGATTAGTCTTGTTAGTCTTGGCTATTTGATACGAAGTGCTTGCATTCACTAAAATTTTTTATTGGAAAGATTAATTAGATGGCAAAAACTTTTATAATTGTGATTTTGGGCGCAATAGTAATTTATGGGGTATCCAATCTTATCATCAATCAGAATATTTATGAAATGTCTGAAGAAACGATCGATAGCTATTCACAAACAAAAGTTAGAAATATCGGCAACAGTGCTGTCGAAATCATTAAAGTAAGAATTGCGGAAGATAATAGTTACAGGGTAACTACTGCGCAAGCAATGAATCTGGATGAGGGCACGGCAACATTTCGTGTTATTGACACAACCTATTCGGGCGAATCATTAATTAAGATCGCCGTGTCTTCCAATTATTTGGATAACAATAAATGTATTGAGGCTTTTGTGAAAATCGAAAGCTCGCTTCCTAATTTTCTTAATAAGGGCGTGATGGGCGAGAAAGAAATTACATTTAATGGTGATCAGATTGCGGTTAGAGACACAAACAATCCTAATTTAAATGCTGATGTTCATTCAAACCAGCTGGTTAAAATGAATGGCTCAAATTATTTTTTTGAAGGATTTATAACAAGTGCTGGTGATATTGTTGTCGGTGGAACAAACATTAATATAGTGCCGAACAGTAATCCTCAGAACTCTCCTGTAACAAAGAAAAATGTTTCGCCAATCTCAATTCCTGATTTTATAGCAACAAACCATTTGGCCAAAGCAACTCAAACTTATAACGGAGATAAAACATTTAGCGGGAATCTTACGCTTGGCACAAAATCAAGTCCTGCAATAATCTATGTCAAGGGTAAAGTTATAATGAACTCAACCAATGTTACTGGCTATGGATTAATTATTGCTGAAAATGACATTGAGATTTATGGAAGTGTATCTATCAATTCTGCCAATTCTAAATTCAGTCAGTTTGGAATGTTCACAAGCGGTAAGATGATAATGAATAATGCAAATAAAACTGTAGAGGCCACAATATACAGTCAGAAAGAAACTATACTGAACAACCAGAATATTAATGTTATCGGTAGCATTACTTCAAAGGATAAGGTTACTTTTAATGCGCTGCAAAATAAATTGTATTACAAGCCTGCTGATGAATCCATTATTGGTCCATTCTTTCCTATAACACCAAAAAGACCAAAGATAGCTCACTGGTACGAATAATCTTGGGGTAGTTAAATAACTTCGCTCGCCTCAACTAAAAAAATTTATTTCTTCTTCACTTTGTCCTTAAAAACTTTTTCAAACTTTTCAACCTTTGGTGCAATTACAAAAGTACAGTATCCTTGATTAGGATTATTTTCATAGTAATCCTGATGATAATTTTCTGCTGAATAGAAATTTGTATAAGCGGAGATTTCTGTAACTATCGGCTTCTCCCATGCCCCTGATTTATTCAATTCCTCTTTATACTTTTCTGAAAGATTTTTCTGCTCTTCATTGTGATAGAAAATAACCGACCGGTATTGAGTACCAACATCGTTTCCTTGCCTGTTTAAAGTTGTCGGATCGTGAGTCTTCCAGAAAACTTCAAGCAGTTCATCAAAACTTATTATTGAAGGATCAAATGTTAGCTGTGTAACTTCGGCATGACCTGTTGTGCCCGAACAAACTTCTTCATAAGTTGGGTTGTCAACTTTTCCTCCAGAATAACCTGACTCAACATCAACAACACCATTCAGTCTTTCAAAAATAGCTTCAGTGCACCAGAAACATCCTGAGCCGAAAGTAGCTTTCTGCAAGTTGTCCATTTTTATATTTTCTCCTGTTTCGCTTTTAATTTCTGATTTTGCATTCACTAATTTTTCCTGGCATCCAAGAAATCCAGCACTCATCAATAAGAAAAATAAAATTCTTTTCACTTTGTTTAGCCTTAAATTACTTTGTTATAAAGAGAAAGATGAGAGTTTATTTTATGTTTAGCAAGTGAATTGCCCGGATATAAAAACTGATTAGTCTGAAGTGTTTGGCAAATAAGAATTATTCAAGCTGCTCTTTACTTTTTTCTTACATGTATTTTATATTCATCTCGGGTGGGCTTAATATCAATTGCAAATCCATCAAACGTGCTTGCCTCGGCATTGGAGATTTTCATTGAAGATTTAATATCTCTATTTAATCCGGGTATTTTAGCAACCTTATAGTTTACAGTAAATAAATTGT
>JANWIS010000081.1 GCA_025449775.1 Ignavibacteriaceae bacterium | reverse complement strand
ATAGTCGATCTTTCAAGTTGTGAGTTTGTTGACTCGACATTTCTTGGAACGCTTGTCATTTCTTTGAAGAAAATAACTGCGATTGGTGGTGACATAAAACTTGTCGGTTTTAAACCAGCTGTTCGTTCTATGTTTGAACTAACACGCATCAGCAGAGTTTTTGAAACTTTTGATTCAACGCAAAAAGCTGCAGACAGCTTTCAAAAAGTCTGAACCATTTATATGAAGAGAAAATCTATCTGCTCTTCATCTTTTGATATATAAAACTCTTAAAATTAAAATTTGCGTACTGAATAATGCCACTTGATGAAAAAAAATCCATTCTCGTTATTGATGATGACATTACTATTTGTAAACTCATTTCACACCATTTAAACCTCAACCAATATAAAGTTTATACCGCTTCCAACACAGATGAAGGATTTGATCTTCTGTACAATAACAAGATAGATCTCGTTTTGTGTGATGTGACAATGGATAAAATGGACGGGTTCACGTTCTGTCAGAAAGTTCGAGAAAATAAAAATTACCGTTCAATACCATTTGTGTTTGTTACTGCTAAAAATACTCTTGAAGATAAATCCCGTGCTCTTGAAGTTGGCGGGGATGATTTTATTACAAAACCATTTAACATTGATGAGCTGATCTTAAAAGTAAAATCACTAATAAGACGTTCAGAAATTTATCTTGTCTATGGAACGAGAAAAAATCTTGAAGAAACATTTTCGCAAAAGCAAGCAAGGATTGCATTAGTTGATGATGATGAAGGGCTTGCAAAGTTACTCCAGTTTAACCTTAATAAAGCAGGTTTTGATTGCAGAATAGCAAATAAAGCCAAAGACGGTTTAAAGCTTGTAGAAACTTTTCTTCCTGATCTAATCATTGCTGATATAATAATGCCCGGTGTGGATGGTTTTGAATTTCGTGAAATGCTCTTGAAGAACCCTGAGCTTGCTTCAATTCCTTTTGTGTTCTTAAGTAATAAAGGAAGTGAAAAAGATATTCTTGACGGGTATAAGAAAAATATAACAGATTACATTATTAAGAATGAAGGGCCAAAAGTTTTTGTTGCTAAAGTTTCTGCTATCATAAAAAGTTTATCTTTTGAACGGCGAAGATTAGTTGCTGAATTACATCATGCAGCAGATACTTTACGAACGAGTGTTAGTCCTACAGAGTTTCCTGATTTTGAAAGGTATTTGATAAGTTACTGGCATGAACCCTTCTCCGGGGTTCCCGGCGGAGATTTCATAGATCATTTTCCAATAGATGAAAATCACCTCGCAATAATGATCGGCGATGTGATGGGCAAAAAATGGGGAGCCTGGTATTTTGCTTTTGCTTATGCCGGTTATATAAGAAGTGCAATTCGTTCAGCAATTAAAGATGGAGAATCATATTCGCCGGGAAAGATAATTGCAAGAGTAAATAATTTAGTTTACCAGGATTCTAAAGTCTCCGAAGTCTTTTCAACTTTGTCCATAGTTGTGCTGGATAATAAAAATATGATTTTAAAATATTCAGGTGCCGGTGACCTTCCGATTTTTTATAAAAAAAATCATGTTGATGCAGTTAAAAAAATTGAATCGAAAGGATTATTACTTGGTTTCAACAAAGATAGCGTATTTGAAGATACAATACTGAAAATGGATCAGGATGATGTCGTTTATCTAACAACAGATGGTATCATCGAAGCATTAGACAGAAATGGTCACCAGTTGGGTACAAGGGGATTTATTGAAATCATTCAAAAATTGAATTCCAGCAGTTCATCTATAAATTCTATTAAACAGGAGTTTGCTAATTTTACTGCGGAACGTTATGATGATGATATAAGTCTTGTTATGATTAAAGCAAATTGATGAACGGGCAATTCAGTATAAAATTTTTGATTATCGGGTGACTTTACTGTTTCCACTTTCTTCAGTTGACTGAAGCTTTTCTGCTCTGTCTGCAATCTTAAGCTGTTCAATTAGCTCATCTAAATGTCCCTCAATTATGTTTGAAAGATTATACAAAGTTAAACCGATCCTATGATCTGTAACCCGGTTCTGAGGAAAATTGTATGTTCTTATTTTATCGCTCCTGTCACCGCTGCCAACCATAGATTTTCTTTGAGCAGAAATTTTTTCGTTCTGTTTTTTTAATTCCATATCATAAAGCCTTGCTCTCAAAACTTTCATCGCTTTCTGTCTGTTCTTCAACTGCGATCGTTCATCCTGGCACTGAACTACAATCCCGGATGGAAGATGTGTTATCCTTACAGCAGTTTCAACCTTGTTTACGTTCTGACCACCAGCACCACCAGAACGGAAAATATCAATTTTTAAATCGTTCTGGTTTATTTCAATCTGAACATCTTCTGCTTCCGGCAGAACTGCAACCGATGCTGCTGAAGTATGAACTCTTCCGCTTCCTTCCGTTTCAGGAACTCTTTGGACTCTGTGCACACCACTTTCAAATTTCAAATTGCCGTAAACGTGACTGCCTGTTAAAGAAAATATTGCTTCCTTAACTCCTCCAAGACCTGTGTCATTGAAATTAATGAGTTCTGATTTCCAGTTTCGTATTTCAGCGTAGCGGTTGTACATTCTAAAAAGATCACCGGCAAACAATGCAGCTTCATCTCCACCCGTACCTGCCCGTATTTCCATAATTATATTTTTATCGTCATTCGGATCTTTAGGTGAGAGTAATAATTTTATCTTTTCTTCCAGCTTCTCTTTTTCAGCATCAAGCTCTTCGAGTTCTGCTTCTGCCATTGAAACCAGTTCATTATCACTGAGAGTTTCAATAATCTCCTTATTACCGGAAATATTATTAAGCACAGAAGCATACTTAGCATATACTTCCATTATTTCAACGAGCTCACTTCTTTCTTTGTTCAGTGAAATTAATTTTTCTCTGTCTCCTGTAACCTGCGGATTTAAGAGAAGCTCATTAATATTATCATATTTGACTTTTATTTTCTCTAACTTATCGACTAAATTCATGTTGCATATTTAAAATTGTGTGCAAATATATGAAACCACTCTTTGAAAATCTAAAGAATCATTTTTGCTGAAGAAAAGTAGATGACAGAAGATCAGGCATTAAAAAACCTATTGAGATCAACTAGTATAATATACTTTTCACTAGTCATCGGTTTACTTTTTTTCTTTGTATTGGCAATAATGTTTATACAGGGCAAAGTGGCACAAGTACAAGCTGAAACGAATAATGTTTTAACAGTTGTAGTTCCTGTATTCGGTTTTATGATGATGATACTTTCCAAAGTGTTTTATAATAAGATGATAACGAAAAAAGAATTTGAAACTGACCTTCAGAAAAAAATTATTCATTACAGATCTATGAAAATTATTTCGTGGGCAATGATAGAAAGTGCATGCATTTTTGCTTTTACAGCAGTGATGATAACCTCAAATAATTTTTATTTAGTCGTATTTATTTTTCTGTTCGGCTACTTTATTCTGCTGAAGCCTTCCCGTGAATCTTTGATCCGTGATCTTCAATTAAATTCTGATGAAATTAACATATTGCAGAGAACTTCATCATGAAAAAATTTGATATTCCTATTCATTACAGAAGTTCATTCATTGCACAAATAAAAAACAGCAGAAAATCCGGAGACCCGAGAAAAAATGATTTTTCACCAACTGTTTTGGATTTTGGACCAATCAGATTTTACCTTGCCAGGCATTTTGGATTTTGTTACGGTGTTGAGAATGCAATTGAGATTGCATACAAAACAATTTCTGAAAATCCCGGTAAAAGAATTTTTTTATTGAGCGAAATGATTCACAACCCCGGAGTAAATAATGACCTTCTAAGCATGGGTGTAAAATTTATATTAGATACTTATGGAAAACAGATTGTAGAATGGGACGAAATAAAAAGAGATGACATTGTTATCATACCGGCATTTGGAACTACACTTGAAATTGAGAAGAGACTTAATACGATAGGAGTAAATCCATATAAATATAATACTACCTGTCCGTTCGTTGAAAAAGTATGGAACCGTGCTGCCGATCTTGGTAAACTCGGCAATACAGTTGTAATTCATGGAAAACATTATCACGAAGAAACAAGAGCTACATTTTCTCATTCAATTCAAAATTCACCTTCAGTGATTGTCAGGAATCTTGAAGAATCAAAATTTCTTTCAGAAGTAATGCTTGGCATCCGGGCTGAAGAGGAATTTTATAAATTCTTTAAAGGAAAATATTCAGAGAACTTTAATGTTAACAAAGATTTGAATAGTGTTGGAGTTGTAAATCAGACTACAATGCTTGCTTCAGAGACACAGGAAATAGCGGATGTTTTAAAAGAAACGATGATTAAAAAGTATGGAATCGAAAACCTGAACAAACATTTTGCGGATACACGTGACACTTTGTGTTATGCGACCAATGATAACCAGGAAGCTACTTTCGGATTGCTGGAATTACCTGCTGACCTTGCAATTGTTGTAGGAGGTTTTAATAGTTCGAACACGGGACATATTGTTAAACTTTGTGAGCAGGAAGTCGAAACTTATTTTATTGATTCAGCCGACAGAATAATTTCTGATAAAGAAATTAATCATTTTGATCTGGAGGCTCAGAAAACAATTTTAACTGAGAGTTATCTTCCTGATAAATATCCGGTTGAAATCCTGTTAACGAGTGGTGCTTCATGTCCTGATGCAATTGTTGAAGCGGTGATCAGAAAAATTTTATCCTTCTATGAAAATGCAAAGGATGTCGATGTGGTTGTGAACGAAGTTCTTGAAACAAACTGACCTTCAGGAAATTATTTTATTATTTCTTTTTTGCGCTTCTGAAATTTCATTCAGCAGTTTCTTAAAAATTTCTTTTACTGATAAAATTTCCTTCACAAGCCCGGCACCCTGTCCGGCTTCCATTTCACCTTCAATCTCATCACCTTCAAAAATTCCGAGTCTTTCTCTTTTTCTACCAAGAAGCTCTTTTAATTTTTCTTCATCCCAGCCTTCATCTTCAGCTTTTACTGCACGACTTGCGAAATCATTTTTCAGCATTCTCACAAGTCCAATTTTTTTAAATGCGAGAACTGTTGCTTCATCATTTGCCTGAACAACTTTCTGTTTATAATTAGGATGTGCAGATGATTCAATTGAAGCTGCGAACCTTGTGCCGATTTGAACACCTTCAGCACCGAGAGATAAAGCTGCTAAAATTCCTCTGCCGTCTGCAATTCCGCCGGCAGCCAATACAGGAATTTTTAAAGCATCAACAAGCTGAGGAATAAGTGCAAGAGTTGTTGTTTCATTTATTCCATTGTGACCGCCAGCTTCAACTCCTTCGCCAACAACTGCGTCGCATCCAACTTCTTGTGCCTTAAGACCGAACTTTACTGAAGGAATAACATGCACTACTTTTACATTATTCTTCTTTAGTTTATCAATATATTTTCCGGGATGACCGGCAGAAGTAAAAACAGTTTTTATTTCTTCATCAATTATTACATTTACAAGTTCATCAGCATCACTTCGGAGAAGTGGAATATTAACACCAAAAGGTTTATCGGTTGCTTTAAAGCAATCTTTTATATGTTCTCTTAATAAATCCGGTTTCATTGAACCTGAACCAATCAATCCCAAACCGCCTTCATTCGAAACAGCCGATGCTAATTTCCAGCCTGCTACCCAAACCATCCCTGCCTGGATAATAGGATATTGAATCTTAAAAAGCTTTGTTATTTCAGTTTTCATTATGCGTAAAGATAGCCAATTTTTGTAATTGTAAAATTGTTTATAGCGAAGAGAATGGCTAAATTTGGCACTCAAAAAATCGATAAAAATTTTATAAAATAATATTTAAGGATAAAGTATCTATGTCGTTTTTCTTTACATCAGAATCCGTTTCCGAAGGTCATCCTGATAAAGTCAGTGATGCAATTTCAGATGGAGTTCTTGATGCAATTTTAACAGAAGATCCTGATGCCAGAGTTGCCTGCGAAACTTTTGTAACCACAGGTTTGGTTTTGGTCGGCGGTGAAATTACAACAAAAGCTTACATTGAAGTTCAGGATGTTGTTCGTTCAACAGTAAAGAGGATTGGTTACACAAGTGCTGAGTATAAATTTGATTCTGAATCTTGTTCTGTTCTGAATGCAATTCATTCTCAATCTCCTGACATCGCTATGGGAGTTGATAAAGGAGGAGCCGGAGATCAAGGCTTAATGTTTGGTTATGCCTGCAGCCAGACAGAAGAATTAATGCCAATGCCGATTATGTTCGCTCATAAACTTGTGAAAAAATTAGCTGATATCAGGAAGAATGGAAATGGATTGATGCCTTATCTCAGACCTGATGCAAAATCTCAGGTTACAATTGAATATGATGACAATAAAAATCCGGTAAGAGTTGATGCGGTTGTTATTTCTACTCAGCACGATTCCGATGTTACACAAAAAAAGATAAAAGATGATGTGATTGACCAGGTGGTAAAATCAGTTATACCTGCTGAACTTATTGATGGCAAGACAAAATATTTTGTAAATCCAACAGGAAAGTTTGAAGTCGGAGGACCGCACGGCGACAGCGGACTCACAGGCAGAAAAATTATTGTTGATACTTACGGCGGATGGGCTCCGCACGGAGGCGGTGCTTTTTCAGGAAAAGATCCTTCTAAAGTTGATCGCTCAGCTACTTATGCAGCAAGACATATTGCAAAAAATGTTGTTGCTTCAGGACTTGCAAAAGAATGCCTCGTTCAGGTTGCATATGCAATAGGAGTTGCAGAACCTGTTTCTGTTTTTGTGGATACAAAAGGAACAGGAGTAATTCCTGATTCCAAAATCTCTGAAATGATTCAGAAGGAAGTTGATCTCACCCCGATTGGAATAATTAAAAGATTAAATCTCAGAAGACCTATCTATCAGAAAACATCAGCTTACGGTCATTTCGGAAGAACAGAAGAAAATTTCACATGGGAAAAAACAGATCTTGTTTCTGTTTTTAAAAAGTATGCGTAAAAGGAATTGAACTTTAAACAATACTTTTAAAATTTTAATTGAAAAAAAAGAATTTAATAAAATCTAAAAGGAAAAAATGATGAGCGAAGTTTTGGAAAAGAAGATTGACTTTTCTCTAAAGTATAAAGTAAAAGATATTTCTCTTGCGGAGTGGGGAAGAAAAGAAATTCGACTTGCAGAAGCAGAGATGCCGGGTTTGATGGCTATTCGTGAAGAATATAAAAAATCAAAACCGCTGAAAGGTGCAAGAATAGCCGGCTGTTTGCATATGACTATTCAAACTGCTGTTTTGATTGAAACACTTGCTGAGCTTGGTGCCGAAGTGAAGTGGTCTTCGTGTAATATTTTTTCAACACAGGATCATGCGGCTGCAGCAATTGCAAAAGCTGGAATACCAGTATTTGCATGGAAAGGTGAATCTCTTGAAGAATATGATTGGTGTGTTGAACAAACTTTATTTTTTGGAGATGAAAGTAAACCGTTGAACATGATTCTTGATGACGGCGGCGATTTGACAAACATGGTTTTCGATAAATATCCCGAACTCATAAAAAATATCCGAGGTATTTCTGAAGAAACAACAACAGGTGTTCATCGTCTTTATGAAAGAATGAAAAAAGGTACTCTTCCGGTTCCTGCTTTCAATGTAAACGATTCAGTTACAAAATCTAAATTTGATAATAAATACGGATGCCGTGAATCTTTAGTTGATGCGATAAGAAGAGCAACAGATCTTATGCTTGCAGGTAAAGTTGCAGTTGTTTGCGGATATGGCGATGTTGGAAAAGGTTCGGCTGAAGCATTGGCAAGTGCAGGAGTCAGAGTTTATGTAACTGAGGTTGATCCGATTTGTGCTTTACAGGCAGCGATGAACGGATTTGCTGTGAAGAAACTTGAATCGGTTATTCCTGAATTGGATATCGTTGTAACAGCAACCGGAAATTACAATGTTGTCACTGAAAGACATTTCAAAAAAATGAAAGACAAAACTGTTGTTTGCAACATTGGTCATTTTGATAATGAAATTGATATGGCCTGGCTGAACAAAAATTACGGTAACACAAAAGACACAATCAAACCGCAAGTCGATCTTTACAACATCGATGGCAAAGATATCATTGTACTTGCTGAAGGACGATTAGTTAATCTCGGCTGTGCAATGGGTCATCCTTCGTTTGTAATGTCAAACTCATTCAGCAACCAGGTACTTGCACAAATTGAGTTGTGGAAAAATCATGATAATTATAAGAATGAAGTTTACGTTCTTCCAAAACATCTTGATGAAAAAGTTGCTTTCCTTCATCTTAGCAAGCTCGGTGCAGAATTGGAAACTCTTACTCAACAGCAGGCTGAATACATTGGAGTTCAGGTTGATGGACCTTTCAAACCGGATTATTACAGGTATTAAAAATTAAAATTTTAGAGACGCATTACGATGCGTCTCTTTTATTTTAGTAAATCTCTCAAAGCTTCTTCCAGATTTTCAAATTTAAATTTATACCCGCTATTTAAAATTTTATCCGCTGAAATTCTCTGGCTCATCACGGCATAATCTGCAACTTCACCGGCAGCAATTTTCATCGCAAATTTTGGGATGTTCAGGAATGAAGGCCGATTAAGAATTTTACCAAAAGTTTTAGCAAACTCTTTCGTCCTTACAATTCCGGGTGAAGCAGCATTAAATACATCGCACAAATTTTTATCTTCAATTGCTTTCAGATAAATTCCCACAACATCATCAATGTGAATCCACGGAAACCATTGTCTTCCATTTCCCAGTGATCCGCCAATAAAAAGTTTAAATGGTCTTTTCAGTTTTTTCAAAACACCATCATCTTTTATAAGCACGAGTCCGGTTCTTATTGAAACTCTTCTGACTCCAAGTTCCTCGACTTTTTTGGCTTCAGTTTCCCAATCAGTGCAGAGTTTAGAAAGGAAATCATTTCCGGTTAAACTTTTTTCATCAAGAATTTCATCATACCTGTTGCCATAAATTCCAACTCCGGATGCACAAATAAATACTTTAGGTTTTTGCTCAATTGATTTAATTGCTTCAACTAATTTTCTTGTACTGAGGATTCTGCTTTCGTAAGCTGACTTTTTAAATTTCTCACTCCATCTTTTTACACTAAGATTTTCTCCTGCAAGATGAACAACAGCATCAATTCCATTAAGTTCATGCTTCCATTCATTCTTTAAATCATAATCCCATTTGATAATTCTTTTTACTTCCGGTAATTTTTTAGCAGCTTTTTCTGGATTTTGTGTGAAGATAAATACCTGGTTTCCTGCAGTCAATAATCTTCTCACAAGAGTCTTCCCGATTGCACCTGTTGCACCGGTGATAAGTATTTTTTTCATCACATTTAAGTTTATTATGATTAATTTACTTTGACGTTGACCTAATTACTATGGCAATAAAATAAGTATTTAGTTACTGTTCCTTAACAAATTCTCCTAAGCCTAATGGACATTACCGGATATATTCACTACTGTTGATT
>JANWIS010000080.1 GCA_025449775.1 Ignavibacteriaceae bacterium | reverse complement strand
ATTTCGAATTTCAACCGATTAATGATTAGCGGTAATTTTATGAAGCTTCTGGAAAGATCATTCTCTGGCTATTTCATTAAAACCATTTTCCGTACGTCAATAAAATCTTTAACCTTGAGCCTGAAAAAATAAATTCCACTTGATAGTTCCTGACCGTCGAACACAACCTCATATTTTCCAGCCGGAAGTTCTTTCTTTACAAGAGTTGCAAGTTCATTTCCCAGAACATCATAAACTTTTAATGAAACGACTGACTGATGACCAATGACAAATGTAATTTTTGTTACCGGGTTAAATGGATTTGGATAGTTTTGATTCAGGATGCATTGATTTATGGAAACAGATTCATTTTCGACAGATGTGACACCAGAGTTGTATTTGATTGTCGCATAGTCCATCCCGCCCCCAAAACTATTACCGGTTATATAAATGTTGCCAAGGTAATCGACAGTCATTGCGTTTGCTTCATCGTCTCCGTTTCCTGGTCCGTTATAACGCTGAACCCAGATCTGATCTCCCGAACTATTATATTTTAATGTTGCGTAATCACGCTCAGTTCCATTGCCTCTGCTAAGTCCTGTAACATAAATATTATTATCCTTATCAATAGAAAGAGAACTGGCAGAATTTAAACCACCGGGTCCATTATATCGAGCCGTCCATAAAGTATCTCCGGCCTGATTAAATTTAATCGTAAAATATTCCGAAGCATTGTTTCTGACACTCAACCCTGTTACAATAATATTTCCATCACTATCAACTTCAATATCATTTGCCACATCACTGCTGTTGCCCGGTCCATTGTACCGATGAACCCACTGCGAGTCACCTTCAGCATTGTATTTAATTGTAAGCATATCAAAATTATTTCCGAATGCGCTGAACGGATCGCTTCTTCCTGTAACAAACACATTACCGTGATCATCTACATCGAGTGCATAAGCCTGGCTTAAACCTTCTACTCCCGGACCTTTATATCTTGCAGTCCAGACCGAATCACCAAACTTATTATATTTAACTGTTGCATACATATCGAGACCAATACCAATTAAGCCGGCACTGCTTTCACCGGTGACATATACATTTCCACTATCATCAACAGAAAGAAAATGCGGACGGTCCTCACTTCCGAATGGGCCAGCAGGTCCATTATAGAAAGAAGCCCATTGCTGGATTCCGGCAGAGTTATATTTTATGGTGTGATAATCCAGGTTATCCCCGGTATCACTGTAACCTGTGATATATACATTTGCTTCATTATCAAGTACAATAAAAACTGATTCATCAATCTCAAAACCTGGACCGTTAAATCTTTTTGTCCAAAGCGTATCACCATTTGAATTATATTTTATTGTAAGGAAATCCCTTTCAGTTCCATTTCCAAAACTTCCTCCGGTTACATAAACATTTCCGGAATTATCAATGGCCAAGCTGTAAGCCTGGTCGTGAAAATTATTTTCAGCGTTGTAACGAGCAGTCCATTCTTCAATACCATCTGAATTATATTTAATAGTTATATAGTCTTGTCCCGTTCCAATGCCCTGGCTGGAGCCTGTGACATAGACGTTTCCAAAGTCATCAACAGCTATATCGTGTGCGATGTCATAACCACCAATGGGTCCATTATATCTCGCGACCCATTCTTCCTTTACCTGCGGATATGATACACCGCATAGATAAATTATTGCGAAGAAGTAAAATGTTTTCGTCGGAATTTCCTTAACTATTATTTAATTAAAATCATTTTCCTCACAGCAGTATAATCTTCAGCCTTTAGCCTGTAAAAATAAATTCCGCTTGATATTTCCTGACCATTGAACTCAATTTCATATTCTCCGGCCGGAAGTTCTTTGTTTACAAGAGTTGTAATTTCATTGCCCAAATCATCATAAACCTTTAATGAAACGATTGATGAATGACCGATGACAAATGTTATTTTAGTTTTCGGGTTAAATGGATTTGGAAAATTCTGTTTTAAAATAAATCCTTCCGGAATTATTTCGGATTCATCTTTGACTGAAACTATTAGCTCACCATGACCAATTGTTTCTGATTGGTAAACAGTTTTAGATCCTGAGCTTTGAACAAACACAACCACGCTCAAACTATCAGCATCCCAACCGGATTCAATTTCTATTGCTTGTTCAATATTAATAGTTTCATTCAGGTTTATTGAAAAGGCTTGTCCATCCGGAGCCGGAAGCATTTTTCTCATTACTTGCTTATGATTTGAAATAGTGTTTCTGCCGTCAAAGAAAAGATCTTCAACCACAATAAAATGGATGACAATATCACTATCGGGGATATTCCCTGTTCGTATCAGTTCAGCATTGACATTAAACTTTGCTGACGTTCTTGTCCCAGTGAGAATTATTCGCAACGGACTTTCTTGCATTACCAGATTATCCAAACTTGCCATCCAACCTGTGTGACTGCTTTGATGAACTCCTTCAAACCAGCCTTGCGGTGTTGCATTAACAGGATTGTAATAATTATCTCTTGCATCAGATCCTTCCATACTTTCCCAGTAAAGCGGATCATCTGAATAAGGATAGATCATATGATAATAAATATAACTTATTTTATCACCGTTCGGCCCTGCAAGATAGTTTGTTATTACATTGTGTGCAGGCGGACAAAGAGGACAATGAGAGTTTGTAAAAACTTCAACCAGAACTTTTCGTTCTTCCTGCGGAAAAAGCATTGAGGAAAACAAGATCAGATTTAATAAGATTATTTTTAAATATTTCATATTAGTAGATAGATTTTAACTGAAGTATAACTAATGACAATAAATAAGTAAAGGGGAAAAGTTAAAGCACAAGGAAAGTGGAATCAGGGGTTGAGTTGAATGCTGGGATTTTAAGCTGTCACGGCATAACCGTGACAGCTGCATAATTTTTATTTGTTTGTTCTGCTTAAAATCTCTTCCATCTGATCCATAACTTTGTTCATCTTCTGAATAGTAAGCGTCACAGGCTCTGGTGACATCGGGTCAATCCCGGCGTCCTGAATTAATTCGGTAGCATATTTTGATCCGCCGCCTTTCAAAATATTATAGTAAGCATCAACTGACGGCTGACCATTCTCAATCATCTTTTCAACAATTGCGGTTCCATAAATCAATGATGTTGCATATTGGAAAACATAATAGTTGTAACCAAGGAAGTGTGGTATGTAAGCCCATTCGTACTGGATGTAATCATCAACAACACAAACAGCATTGTCGTGTCCATAATATCTTTTTACGATATCAAAATAAATTGCACAC
Organism: Ignavibacteriaceae bacterium; assembly: GCA_025449775.1. Classification (GTDB taxonomy): domain Bacteria; phylum Bacteroidota; class Ignavibacteria; order Ignavibacteriales; family Ignavibacteriaceae; genus IGN2. Next base: position 8,555 of record JANWIS010000080.1, on the reverse strand, counting down.
ATATCTTTGCCCGTAATTGGTTCTTCGCGTTCAACTTTTTTATGTATTTCCCATTCGAATTCAGCAAATGAAGTTTGACGGAAAATCGTTGTTCTCAACAGTTCCAAATAACTTCCAAGCAGATAAAGTCTTTCTTCATCAGTCTTTGCATTTTTTACCATGTAATTGTTAAGCAAATTTTCATTTACCGTTGAGGCTATCTCTGCAACGAATATAGCATAATCTGCTTTTGAGAACGGTTGAGTTTTATTTGAAAAATAACTGTGCATTGTATGACCAAGCTCATGAGCAAGTGTTGAAACTGATTCGTAATCATCTGTCCAGTTCATTAATATAAATGGATGAATGTCGTAAGCTCCACCTGTTGAATAAGCACCGCTTCTTTTACCGGTAGTAGGCATATAATCAATCCATCTTTCAGCGTAAGATTTTTGTAATGTAGAAATATATTCTTCACCCAATGGTTTTAAGGCATCGAGCAAAACATTTTGTCCCTGTTCAACAGTAAAGCTCATATCTACTTTCTGAACAAGCGGAACATAAAGATCGTAGTAGTGAAGTTCATCAATACCAAGCATTCGTTTCTTTAAATCAAGTGCACGGTGAAGAGTTGGTAAATTATTATTAACCTGTTCAATCAAAGTTTCGTAAACTGAAACGGGAAGATTATCTGAATTCAATGCTGCTTCAAGCGATGATTCATATTGCCGGTTCTTTGCATAAACCCAATCCTTCTTTACTTTACCCCCAAGATTAGCTCCGAGTGTATTTTTAAAATTACCATACCCATTAAAAAAAGCTTCAAATACTTTCGCTCTGTCTTCACGATTTTCTTCACTTCTATATTTTGTATAAGAAGCCGGAGTCAGTTCAACTTCTTCTCCGGATGCAAGAGTAACTTTTGGAAAAGGTTTTTCTGCATTCGTGAAAATATCGTAAACATCTCCCTGCACTTCCGAAATTAATCCGAAGCTTGCGAGAATTTTTTCTTCGGCTTCAGTTAAAGTATGAATCCGGAGCCGTTGAATATTATCAATATACATATCAAAATTTACTGCAAGCTCAGAATTTTCTTTAAAGAACTGATCAATTTTTTCTTTGGGGATTTGAAGAACTTCCGGTTCAAAATAAGCTGTAACTTCTCCAAATTTGGTTATAAGTGCATTCGTCTGCTGAAGCATTGCCTGGTTTTCAGCAAGATTAAGATTTTCATTGCTCAAGTTGCTTGCATAAGTCCATGCTTTTGATAAAGTTTTTATGAAAGCATTACCAGTTTTGAGCGCCGTGTAAAGCGATCCGGAACTTTGGGCGAGTGTTCCTTTAAAGTCCGCAAGCTTTTCAACATCAGTATTCAGCATATCAACATCCGCCTGCCAGTCGTTTACTGATGCGTAAATATCAGCAAGCCTCCATTTGTATTTTTCATCTATCTGGTCTCTTTCGAGAGTTTGCGCGAACAGACTGCTGATTAAAATCGGGAAAATTAATAGTGAGAGTAATTGTCGTTTCATTGATTCACCTAACTGTATTATAAAATAATTTGAGATTATTTATCAAAATTATGAAGAATAGGAATTAGTTTCAGAAAAAAATGATAAGTGGTGAAATAAAATTTTTATACAAAGATTGCTAATTAATATTCTTAATTGACAATCTTAAAATACTTACTTTTTATTTTCCTCAGATTTAGATTTACCAATTAAAGGTATAAACCATTTGTCTTTAGGAACAACTTTTGGTTCCTGCGGATCGCCTTCATAAGCCGGAGTCATTATCTGAACTTTGTTTTCATTAAAAATATCCAGAATATTCTGGTGCAATGCCGTGTAGTGTTTTATCATATTAATTGGATCGTTGCAGTAAACATTCAGCTCATATGTAACTGCAAAGTCTCCTAATGATTTTTGGAGTACGTACGGTGATGGCTCTTTTAAAACTCCTTCTGTTCTTCCGGCTGCAACTATCAGCATTTCTTCAACCTGTCTCCAGGATGTTTCATAACCGATACCAACGGTTGTATAAAGAATCAATCCTCTTTCTGATGCTAATGATGAATAATTGACAACACTGTTGCTTAAGATCGTAGAGTTTGGTATAACAATTTCTTCGTTCTTTAGTGTTCGTATCCTAGTAACAAATAACTTTGTCTCCATTACTTGTCCAAGATAATTCTCGACTCTAATCATGTCGCCCTTTTTAAAAGTTCTTCTGTATGTCATTGTGTATCCGGCCATCAGGTTTCCGATCAAAGATGATGAGCCAAGAGAAAATAGTACGCCCAGGAAGAGTGAAACTCCCTTGAATGCATCTGATTCTGAGCCGGGAATGTATGGGTAAGCTACAATAACAGCAAAAGCCACAAGTAAAATTCTTAAAATTTTGTATGTCGGCACTGACCAATCTGGGTCGAACCCGGAAAGTTTTATTGTGCCGTGCTCAAGCCCGGAGAAAAAAACTTTAATTAACTTTAAGAAGTACCGGACGATGAAAAATATTACTATTAAAAATGCAAGGTCGGGGATAAAATTCAGAATGCTTTTTCCAAAATCACCAAGCGGTTTTAAGAAAAGACCGAGCAAAGATACTGATATAGCTTTTGTCCATGGATAAAGTCCGAGAACATATTGAGCATAAACAAAAATAATAATTATTATCAGGAGAACTTTAATTGTTTTAATAAGTTTGTAGAATGTTACCCATAATTGCTCTGAACGAATCATATGGAAAGAACGAGTTTCAAGTGTTTCAATTTTAATTTTTAGTTTTGATTCGAGAGTAGTATGAATCCTTTTCACAATCCACAATACAATAAATAAAAGTAACAGGGTAAGTGCAGTTGCGCCAATCGCATAGAAAGTGTTGTTCAGCAAGACATCGGTGCTACGTTCGTATCGATAAGAATAGATTGATGTTTGAATTCTTTTCTTAATCAAAGAAGTTAAAACTTCACGCCGAACACCTTCAAGAAGTGCATCAGCATCATATACACCCATTATAAATTTACCTGATATAAAAATAGAATCATGTGTTTCACTATGTACATCAGTAATAGAATTTGCGGGAATGGATAAATCCTCAGCAACAGTTTCAATTCTGCTTTTTATTAAATCGGCTCTATTTCCTGCAGGATAGGATGAAGTCCCTCGTACATTGAATAAAATTTTTCCATCTACAATAACAGGGGCATTTAAGTATTCAGCAAGCGAATCAGTTTCAAGTTGAAATGCAAATGAAGGTGAATTTGAAATGAGAATTGTGAATAACAAAAAATATTTTGTAAAAAACCAATTACACTTGAATTTCTTTTTTATTCTTTGAAAAAAGTATAAACTCATAAAAATTCCCGGATAATTACTTGAATGTTATAGAAAAAGTTTAGAATCTTTGCTTCAAATAATACCAGTCGTTGATTAAATGCAAATTGAAAGCAAAGCCATAGAAAGTAATTTGTATAATCTTCATTAAATTTGCACTATTCAAAACATTGATTTCATTAAAACAAGGTGAAAAATGAAACATTATGCAATCCTGATTTTCCTGATGCTAATAGTTCTCGGATGCACAGGCAATCAAGACCAAAACTCAAAAAATGATACTGAGGAAATTACGATGCTCAAAGAAAAAATAGCCAAGTTTGTTCCAACGGAATTAAAATATGATTCTTCCAATCTTGATGAAAGAGAAAAGAAAGTTGTCGAAAAACTTTATCATGCATCCAGGGTAATGGATGAAATTTTTCTTGACCAGGCGTATTCTAAAAATTATCAGCTAAGAGAGCAACTAAAATCCGGAGGTTCGGAAGCAGATAAACTTAAGCTTCAGCTTTTTACAATGATGTTCGGACCATTCGACCGGCTTGAACACGAAGCACCATTCATTGATACTTTGCAAAAACCACTTGGCGCAAACTTCTATCCGGAAGATATGACAAAAGAAGAATTTGAAAAGTGGATTAAAAATAATCCCGGAGATGAAAAAGCGTTCACATCTGAATTTACATTTATAAGAAGAAGTGGAGACAAGCTGGTTGCAATTCCTTTCAGCCAATATTATAAAGACAAGCTGACTGAAGCATCAAAGCTGCTGAAAGAAGCTGCCGGTTTTGCAGATAACCCATCCTTAAAAAAATATTTAAACTCAAGAGCAGATGCTTTCTTAAGCAATGATTATTATCAAAGCGATATGGACTGGATGGATTTGAAAGATCATAAAATTGAAGTTGTAATCGGGCCATACGAAGTTTATGAAGATAGAATGTTCAACTATAAAGCTTCCTTTGAAAGTTTCTTAACATTGAAAGATCCGGTTGAAAGCGAAAAGCTTGAAGTGTTTAAAAAATATTTGAGAGATATGGAAATGCATCTGCCAATTCCCGATGAGCATAAAAATTTAAATCGAGGTTCTGAATCTCCACTGGCAGTTGTAAACGAGATTTTTAGTGCAGGTGATACAAAATCAGGAATTCAGACGATTGCTTTTAATCTGCCGAATGATGAAAGAGTCAGGAAAATAAAAGGATCGAAAAAAGTAATGCTGAAAAATGTTACCCAGGCGAAATATGATAAGCTGATGATTCCAATTGCTGAAATAGTTTTAGAGTCCGATCAAATACAGCATGTAACATTTAATTCTTTCTTCACACATTCGCTTATGCATGAAATGTCTCATGGAATTGGTCCGGGTTTTATAAAAGTTGATGGTGGGGAATCCGAGGTGCGAAAAGAGTTAAAAGAAACTTATGCAACTTTAGAAGAATGCAAAGCAGATATTCTTGGTATGTATAATAACATATTTATGATTGAGAAAGGTGTTTTTCCAAAATCATTTGAAAAAGAAACTTATGTAACTTTTCTTGCCGGAACTTTTCGTTCAGTAAGATTTGGTATTAATGAAGCTCATGGCGGAGGTAACGCAATCATATATAATTATCTAATTGAAAAAGGTGCATATGAATACAATAATAAAATACAGAAAGTAAAAGTTAATTTTGAAAAGATTGGTCCGGCTTTACGGGAATTGGCAAACCTGGTTTTAATGATACAAGCAAAAGGCAATTATCAGGGGGCAAAAGATTTAATTGCAAAGTATGTGGTTAATTCACCCTCTCTGGAAACTTTGAGAAAAAAACTTGAACATCTTCCTGTTGATATAAAACCAGTTTATGAAATAGAGCAAATTTATAACTGAGTGATGAATTGATATCGATCAATTGTAATCCTTAAGTTTATAGAAATAAAAAAGCCCCGATTGTCGGGGCTTTTTCGTAGAATAAAATATATTATCCAAGGTAAGCTTTTAATCTTCCGCTTCTTCTTGAATGACGTAAATTTCTAAGAGCTTTTTCTTTTATTTGTCTTACTCGTTCACGGGTAAGATTAAATCTTTCGCCGATCTCTTCTAAAGTAGCTGAATGATCGCCTTCAATACCGAAATAAAGTTTAATTACTTCTGCTTCTCTTTCGGTTAAAGTTGAAAGAACATTTTGCACTTCCTTCTTAAGAGATTCTTTCATCAATTCTTTATCGGGCAATGGTTGTTCATCATTTGGAAGAACATCGATAAGAGTGTTTTTATTTTCATCACCGCTCTTTAAAGGTGCATCCATTGAAACATGCCGACCGGATATTTGAAGTGCATAGGCAACTTCTTCTGCTGTCATATCGAGAATCAGAGCCAGTTCATCGGTGGTCGGTTTTCTTTCATATTCCTGTTCGAGATCTCTATAAGCTTTACTTATCTTGGTCAAATTTCCAACACGGTTAAGCGGTAAACGAACAACTCTTGACTGATCTGCAATTGCCTGCATAATGGATTGTCTTACCCACCAAACTGCATAAGAAATAAATTTAAATCCTCGTGTTTCATCGAACCTTTGAGCAGCTTTAATCAGACCGATGTTACCTTCATTAATAAGATCACCTAAAGAAAGTCCCTGGTTCTGAAATTGCTTTGCAACAGAAACTACAAATCTCAGGTTAGCCTTAATCAGCTTTTCCTGGGCAAGCATATCACCCTTTTTAATAAGAATAGCCAATTCAATCTCCTCATTGGGAGTTAAGAGATCAACCTTACCTATTTCTTGTAAGTATTGATCAAGAGATTTGCTTTCACGGTTTGTAAACTGCTTAGTTATTTTCAAGGTTGTTGTTCTCCATCTTTAGAAGTTGCTGATTAATATTAAGATGTTTTCATTAATGTGATGAGAATCCAAAGTCTTTGTATTTCAAAGAGTTAAAGATACCACTATTATAAGATGAATGGAAGACCAAAAAGTTCCCTCGTGGAGAAAATTTTCCCCTGATTACTAAAACCTTTAATATTCAATCAATTTGGAAGGATTTTGGGAATTTATTGTAGCGAGAAGTTTAGCTCTTCACGGATTCATCAGGGGGAATGGATAACTTATGTAAACAGAATACCTATCGAAATTGAGTAATTAGTTTACAGTAAAGTATATCCTTACTAAAAAAAACTTAATTGATCTGATTGAACAATTGATTCGAAGGATTCACCAAAAAGTACTAGAACCGAGTCTGCAATTGGTTTTATTTGTTTTTCTATATAATGGTTATAATCGATATCAGTATGTTTCAACTCTACTGGAATAGGTCCGCGTTTTGTAATAACATAATAAACTGTTCCGCTGGATTCAGGAAGCATTCTTGCTGCTTTAACATGTTGAGGAATATTTTTGGTGTAATCTTCAACATCTTTTCTTAATCGTTTTCGGTAAACAAGCTTATCATCATACTTTCCTGATCTGACATTATTAGTAAATTCTCGCAGCCAGTTATCAATCTCTTCATTGTTAAAAATCTTTTTGTAAAGTTCAACCTGAAATTCTTTAGCAAGACGAGTCCAGTCTGAGCGTACAAATTCCATTCCTACAAACTCGAGCTTCTCTTTATTTTTATCCACAACTAAACCTGCATATCGTTTTTTAGCTCCGGCTTCACTTCCTCTTGAAGGTGTCAGGATAAATTTCCTGTAATATTTTTCATATTCAACCTCAAGATATGATTGTAAGCCGTATTCATTCTTAATTTTTTCAGACCAATATTTATTCAGGTCATTGGCTATTTTATTCCCTGTTGATTCAGCAATTTGTCCTTCTCCTTCTTTAAGTTTTAGAAAGAGTGAATCAGTGTCACCGTAAATAACTTCATATCCTTTTTCCGCCAAAAAATCTTTGCTTCCTATCAGCAGCTTGTGTCCGGTTTCTGTAATTGCTGTCGGGAGAGATGGATGATAAAATCTGCATCCAAAAGAACCCATTACTCCGTAGAAACTGTTCATCAGAATTTTTATTGCCTGTGAAAGTTGTTTGTCATTTTTTTTCTTTGCGAGGTTTCTTTGTTCAACCAGGTAATTAATAAACTCCGGAAGGAAATGATGTGTTGCAGAGAATTTGTATCCATTAAGAGTTTCAATCGTATCTATTTTAGATTTTAAATTTGAGTAAGGATCAATTTTGAATGTTTGTATTATTGAAGGATACAAGCTTTTGAAATCGAGAACAATTACATCATCGTAAATTCCCGGTACAGGATCCATCACATATCCACCTGCTGAATGTTCGGATGTATCAATATCTTTAATATTTGGTGCAACATATCCAGCCCGATGAAGTTTTGGCAGGAAGAAATGATCGAATGCTGCTGTCATCATTCCAAGTTCATCCATTAGCAAACCTGAAAGCTGAGATCGCCGGACGGATAATTCAATTAATCCGGCTCTCTTAAAAATGTTTGTAACCAATTCAGCATCTTTAAGATTATATTCAACCAGGTGTGCTTTATCCTCATGAAATAATCTTTCAATCTCTTCTACTTTATTCTGTCCGGAAGTTATTGTTTTTCCTTCAGCCAGAAGTTCTTGTGCAACAGTTTCCAGCCGGTAGTCTTCAAAAGTAAAAAAAGATGTTCGCAGTGAGTGGGGCCCATCAATAATTACTCTTCCTGTTACCGATGCATAATAACCGCTTGGTTTTCTTTGCCGGAGTGAAACTCTTCCGTTAGCCCGAGCAAGATCGAAAGGAATCATGTGCTCAGCACATTTACTTTCAAGAAACATAAGGTCGAAACCAATTACATGCCATCCGATAATTATATCAGGATCTTTTTCTTTAATCCAATTAAGAAAATTCAGCAGAAGATCTTTTTCATCTGCACATTTTGTTACGTAGTTGGGCAGCTTAATTTTTTCTTCAGCAATGATGAAAACTTTTTTTTCATCCACCTTTCCAGAAAGATGCACTGCAACAGAATACAACAGGCTATTCTGCACCCCTGTTTCAATATCAACAGATGCAATTAGTAGCTTCGGAGTGTATTCACACGGGCTCAGAGTAGGGTTTGTAAAAGAATGAATACCTTCCTTTTCAACCAGATTGCCTTCAACTTTTACCTGGGCATTAATAAATCTTTCCATCAGGAATCTTCTTGAAGGATCAACATCAGACTCAAAAGTACTTACTCCAATTCTTTCTAATTCTTCCACAGCTGTTTTTAAATCTCTTTGAGTGTTAAAGTATAAAGCATCAACTTTTTTTTCTT
>JANWIS010000079.1 GCA_025449775.1 Ignavibacteriaceae bacterium | reverse complement strand
TTTCTTCTGTCAATGAGCACAGCAGAAGCTCCGTTACTAACAGCATTTTTAACAAAATCATGACCATCGAACTTTTCACCTTTTAATGCGATGAATAATGTATTTGCTTTTATTTTTCTCGAATCAATTGAAACGTACCTGATTGATTTGAGCTTATCCGGTTCATAGATTACCGATCCGGTTACATTAAAAAAGTCGTTAATGTTTAATTCTATTTTTTTCAAATTCCCAGATACTTCTTTGCAATGTCCCGGTCTGAAAAATGTTTTCTGATTCCTTTTATTTCCTGGTAATCCTCGTGTCCTTTTCCTGCAATAAGTATGACTGCATTTTTACTGCTCTTTTTAATCACATCTTCAATAGCAGCTTCTCTGTCTTCAATAACTTTATAATTGTCTTTTGCAATACCGGATTTTATTTCTTCAATTATTGTCCCCGGGTTTTCATTTCTCGGATTGTCAGATGTAACGATTACCTGATCGCTAAGCTCTGTTGCAATCTTTCCCATTACCGGACGTTTCAGCTTATCCCTGTTTCCTCCACAACCAAAAACAGTATAAACAGGATTTTTCTTTTCAGTTAAGTTCCTGATTACAAGCAATGCTTTCTCAAGACTGTCTGGAGTATGTGAATAATCGATTATAACTTTTCTTGTTCCATTTGAAAGGACTTCGAACCTGCCGGGAACTTGAGGAGTTTTTGCAATGCCTTCAATTAATATTTCATCTTTTAAACCGTACAGATTGCCAGCAACAAAAGCAGCCGAAGCATTGAACGCATTAAAATCACCAATAAGAGAAGTTTTAAGTGGAAGATTTTTACCATTATAATTTAGTGTAAATGTAGTACCGGAAAGATCACAGTTTATTTCAGATATTCGGAATTGTGAATCAGCATTAGTGCCGAAAGAATATTTATTTGATTTGCAATCTTTTAAAATATCCGTACAGTGAACATCATCTGTGTTGTAAATTGCTGATGATGCAGGATCCAATTCATCGAAAAGAATTTTTTTAGCTTTAATGTAGTTTTGAAAATCACCATGAAAATCCAGATGTTCTGCTGTGATGTTTGTAAATACAGCAAAGAAATAATGAAGTCCATGAACTCGTTTCAAAGCAAGTGAGTGTGAAGATACTTCCATTACCGCCACCTCACATTTGCTGCTATACATTTGATCAAGAAGTTTATTAAGATCATTGGCTTCCGGAGTCGTCAGTGTTGCTTCAATTTTGTCTTTACCAATAAGATTTGTTATTGTTCCTGTCAGTCCAACTTTATAACCGGCATTTTCGAAAATACTTTTTACAAAAAATGATGTGGTTGTTTTTCCATTCGTACCTGTAATGCCAATTAGTTTCAGTTTGCGGGATGGTTCACCATAAAATTTATTTGAAGTATCAGCAAGTGCTTTACGACTATCTTTAACCAAAACCTTTACAGCTTTTAAATGGCTTATGAGGGAATCGGGAACAGCTTCATTATTTTCTAAAACGATAGCGGATGCTTTTCTGTTTAATGCATCCTTAATAAAATTATGACCATCGGTATTAAAACCTTTCATTGCAACAAATACAGATCCATCAGTCACTTTGCGTGAGTCATATTCGATACCTGTAACTTTCCTGTCAGCTGGATTCCCAGTTGTCTGAATAACACTAATACTATTTAACAGTTCACTTAACTGCATCAATAAATCCTGGCACCTGTTGATGATATCTGCGAACATTTTAAATTGCATGACTTTTTATTCATTGTTGAACTGCCCGGTGAAATGCTCTGTTCAACAACAACTCCTGAACCCGAAATAGTGCATCTGATTCCCATTTCATTCATGATTAATAATGCTTCTTTAATTGTTTTATTTCTTAAGTCAGGCATTATTTTATTGTTAAAGTTTGAAGCAAAAACATTTTTAGCATCATTTGTGTTCTCATCTGGACGTTCACTTTTGTTGATTATGATTTCATTGTCTTTCTCAATTTTATTTTGAGTAATTCTGTAATCAGACTTAGAGTCATATTGATTTGATTTTATTTTTTTGAGCCCGATAATTCTTTCAACAATATTTTTAAATACAGGCGCAGCAACCAATCCGCCATAATATTTACCTTTTGGCTTGTTGATAAGTACATAACAAACCAACTCCGGATTATCTACGGGGTAAAAGCCAACAAAAGATGAATTGTACAAGTCGTTAGAATATTTTCCATTAACTGTAATTTTAGACGTGCCAGTTTTACCACCGATTTCTATCGAATCAATTTTTGCCATGTTGCCAGTACCATTTTTCACAACACCTGAAAGAATACTTCGGATTCTTTGGGAGGTTTTTTCACTGATAACTTTTCTGACAAAGACTGGTGGAAATAAATTTACTGTGTTATGATTTTTGTCAACTTGTTTCTTAACGATCTGCGGCTGATATAAAATTCCACCGTTGACCAAAGCACAGAAGGCGGTGGTAAGCTGTAAAGGAGTAACTGAAATACTGTATCCAAAAGACATATATGTCCTGGTTAATGAAGTCCATTTACTAAGATCTGTCAGCTTGCCGTTAACTTCACCGGGAAGTGATACAGAAGTATAAGTGCCAAATCCAAAATTTCTGATATGCTGATAAAATTTTTCATCATCTAATCTAAGGATGAGTTTTGCTATTCCTATATTGCTCGATTCTTCGATTACTCTTTTGACAGTTAATGATTCAAATTTATGAGTATCATGTATGTAATTATTTTTAAATTTGTAAACACCATTCTCAACGTTTATCACTTCATTTTCATTACATGCTTCTTCTTCAAATAATGCTGCTATTGTAAATGCTTTGAATGTTGATCCCGGTTCGTACGAATCAGTAATAGACCGGTTTTTTCTTTCGTAGTCGTCAAATTTCCAGTAACTGTTCGGGTCATAATCGTTAACATTTGCCATCGCAAGTATTTCACCTGTATTCGGATTCATAATAATACAGGTGGCTGATTCAGCAGTTGTAAGATTTAATCCTTTTTTCAGCTCTTCTTCTGCGATTGATTGAAACCTTTTATCAATTGTAAGATAGATATCATCTCCAGGTGAAGGAGAAATTGTTTCATCTTCGGAAATTGAAATAATATCACCCATTGCATTTCTTTCGATGAGACGAAATCCATCCTGACCATTGAGTGCATTATCAAAACTTTCTGAGATTCCGTTAGTACCTTTATAATCACCATTCACATATCCCAAAACATGAGAAGCAACAGAACCATAATGGAAGACACTTGTTGGTTCTTCTATATAAAAGAATGCTGGGTGATTGAATTCAGAAAGTTTTATGGATTTTTCATATGGCACTTTTTTCTCAAGACAAATTGTTTTTCCTTTTGGTTGGAGCAATCTTAGATAGTGACTCTTATTCTTATTTAAAATTTTCGAAAATAGTTTTGCCAGTTTTTGTTTTTCTTCAGCCGGAAGCATCCGCAGATCTACGTAGAATGAATAATCGTTTCGATTGTAAACAAGCAGCACATCGTTCCTATCATAAATAAATCCTCGATCTGCACGAACAATTTCAGTATTAGTCTGCTGTCTTTTTGCAAAGTAGCTTAATTCATCACTTTGAAAAACCTGTAGTGAAACTAATCTTATAACAAGAGCAAGAAAGATCATACTCATAAAAATCAGCACTATCAGCACGCGTGAATTATTCATACGTTTCCTCGATTAATTCAGCGAGCCTGTTAAGATTTTCTATATCCAAAGTAATTTTGTCATCAGAATTTGAATCCGCTTCGACCAATCCAAGTTCATCGGCTGCATACTTTTTTATCATATCCTCAGCAGATAACATTTGAAAATTTGCTTGAAGATTTGCCAGAATACTTTTTTCTGTTTTGATTCTATTAACCAGTTCAGCTGACTCTCTCTGCTGTTCTTCATATTTGAATCTCAATCCCTGTGAGATCAATAATATGAGTGTAACTATTACCAACATTGAAGCAAATAGAACTATTAATGGTTTAGAACTTTTTTTCATACTCTTTCAGCTATTCTTAATTTTGCGCTTCTTGCTCTTTTATTAATCATTGTTTCTTTTTCCGATGGTACAACAGGTTTTGAAGTAATTATTTTTAATCGTTGCTCCTTATCACAAACACAAATCGGAATTCCACTCGGGCAAATACAACTAAGGTTTTCGTACCTAAAAAAATCTTTTACTATCCTGTCTTCCAGCGAGTGATAACTTATTACAACCAATCGACCTCCCTTTTTCAATACAGAAACTGAATTCTTCAAAAACGATTCTAATATTTTCAACTCATCATTCACATATATTCGAAGTGCCTGAAAGACTCGTGATAATGTCTTGTTTAAATATTTTGGATTAGTAACTGATGAAATGATATCTTTCAGTTCATCGGTCGTTTCGATTTTTTTTCTATTCCGGGTCTGGAAAATTTGTTTTGCAATTTTTCTGGAATTCTTTTCTTCTCCGTATTTATATATAGTGTCAGCAATTAATTCTTCAGGTTCGTTATTAATAAAATCCGCAGCAGTTTTTCGCAAGTTTTTGTCCAATCGGAGGTCCAGCACAGAACTAACTCTATAAGAAAAACCTGCTGCGGTGTTATCAAGCTGATAAGAAGAAACTCCCAAATCCGCAATAATTCCGTCAAAAAACTCCAATGACTCAATTTTTGCAATCACATCAATCAATGAAAAATTAAAATTATAGAGTTTAACTCTTCGATCATCTTTAAATTTCTCTTTACAAAAAGTGAAAGCATTCAAATCTACATCAGTTGAAACAAGCATACCCTTTTTTCCCAGTCTGCTCAGTATCTCTTCAGTATGTCCACCGAAACCCAAAGTTGCTTCGAAATAATTTCCATTCTTATTTGAAATCAAAAAATCAACGCTTTCTTTCAACAGAACTGGCGTATGGATATTCGTCATCAACCAGTCATTACTTTAGCCGCGATCTCTTCATATGTAAGCGGAGATTGCTTAAGATACTCTTCATAGATATTTGGATTCCATACTTCAATTTTTCGGAGTGCACCAATGATTAGAACCTCTTTTTCAATTTGAGCATATTCAATCAACATCTGGGGTACAAGTATTCTCGATTGTGAGTCCATAACATCTTCGTGTGCATATTGAACAAACATCCGGATGAATCTGAGTTCATCTGGTTGAAACTGGTTAAGTTTTAAAAGTTTCTCCTCAATTTTTTGCCATTCATCGAGAGGGTACAAATCAATACACTTTGATAAACCTTTGGTCATCACGATTGTATCGCTTGCATCAGGCGAAATGTGTTTACGAATTTTTGCCGGGATGCTGATTCTACTTTTAGAATCTATTGAATATGTAAATTGTCCTTTGAACAAATAATTTTCCATTGTTTGGGATTATTCACCACTTTTCCCCACTGCAATGCCAAAATAATGGAAAATTCTAAAGAAAGTCAAGAAGTATTTTAAATTTTTACCACTGAAAGGATACTACCAGGTAATGGAATTGCTCTTAGGTTGAATGCTTAAGCAGAGAGGAATTAAACTAAGTTGTGTTTTGATTGAGCCAACTGCCGGACTTGAACCGGCGACCGGCGCATTACGAATGCGCTGCTCTACCAGCTGAGCTAAGTTGGCTTTTATTCACTGAAATGATTTATCTGAGTTTCTTTTTATGTCTGTTTTTTCTCAGTCGTTTCTTTCTTTTGTGCGTTGACATTTTATGTCGTTTTCGTTTTCTACCACAAGGCATTTACTACTCCTTTTTACATTAATGTGTATTTAATAATTCCTGTGCTCTTTTTCCAGCTTCTGAATCAGGGTTTAATGCTACTGTTTTTTTAAACCAATCTTTTGAAGCATTCACATTCCCGGCTGTAAGATTAACTATGCCAAGATTAAGATGTGCAATCTGATGTGATGATTTATATGTTATTGCTTTTTCCATTTCCTTAATCGCTGTTATATAATCATGGAGATTATAATAACAGATTCCCATATCAACTCTCGCATCACTGTCCTGGGGAAATTTATCCAGGTACTCTTTATAATTTGTAATTGCTTTATCATAAAATCTTGAATCCTGTAGTAATTGAGCTAGGTGTAAAATTGATTCCAAATCATCTGGATTTTTTTTTATTTTATTTTCAAGATCTGATATTTCATTCAAAGTTTTTAACTCTACTCCGGATTCTGTAGGCTGATTGCTCACCCCAGTTATATCAGTATTTATTCCTGATTCAAATACTCCAGCAGGCAAAAGTGCTAATATCAGTAAAACAATAATTGAAATTGAAATAAAAAAAACTTTTTTGTTGTCAAATACTTTTAAATGAGTTTTTCTTTTGCTGCCAGGTGTTTTTTCAAATCCTTTATTAATATTTCCCGTTATAATGACATTTCGCTTCACTGATTCAGGATTATTTGTTCTAAATCCTTTAAAAGAAACTCCACAACTAAAGCAGCTGTTATTTGTATATGTATTTGCTTCTCCGCAATTATTACAAATGATCACCGTTTCAGAGTCTTTAATAACAGAATCGTTAAGTGTTGTCGAGGAATGATTCAATTGTGTTCCGCATTCGGGACAAAATCTGTATTCACCTTCTAATTTATTTCCACACTCAGTACAAAAGCTCATCTATAATTTCTTTCTGTTACTTATCAAGCATTCCCCGGTTAACCAGTTCTTTAAAGTCTTTTGAAAACTTAAAAGCCGGCACGTAATGTTCCGGAACAAAAACAGATTCACCGGTTTTAGGATTTCTGGCTTGTCGCGAATTTTTCTTTTTAACCCGATAACTCCCAAAACCTCTTATCTCAATGCCTTTTCCTTCCTTTAAAGCTTCAATAACAGTTTTTAGAAATCCTTCAATTATGGCTTCAGTTTCCAGTTTTGTAAGTCCGGTTCCGGCTGCAACCTTATCTACTATATCAGCCTTGGTCATTTTTTCACCTTGAACTTGTTAAATAATATTGTATTTCTTAGAAATCAGGATTGAAAGCTAATAAACTTCAGCCGTAAAATCAATTAAAATAGTCAGTTACAGTATGTAGCCAATTCTTTACACTATTAACGTAAATGCTAAATTGGTATGTATTTTTGGAAACAAAGTTTTGGTGAAAAAGATTGTTGATAACAAAAGTTCAATAATCTAAACTCGGATTTTTATTCATTACAACCATTTTAAAATATGTTACGTGTTAACTGACTAACATTAATTCAATAAAAGTTATAGGTTCTCATTCAATCATTTGAATTAGTTCGAATCAGATCATGAGAAATAATAATAAATCATTAAACAACTTTGAGAGATTAAGTATCCCCATAGAAGGTATGACTTGTGCCAGTTGTGTTGCGAGAGTTGAAAACTCTATAAGCAAAATAGAAGGAATAAAAAATGTATCTGTTAATCTCGCTACTGAAAAAGCTACTTTCGAAATAGATAAAACACAAACTAATTTAAACCAGGTTCGGGAAAGTGTTGAGGATGCCGGTTACCGGATAGATCTTTCTTCATTGAATAATAAATCAGGAGATGATGTTAGTGCAGCTAAACGGGATTATCTGGAAAATAATAGGAAGGGGCTAAAGAACCACTTTTTAATTGCGCTGATTTTAACAATTCCCATTCTCATTTTAAGTATGGGAACAATGTGGAATGATTTTAATAAAGTATTTCAGCTGACCGAAAGTGAGATTAAAAAAATATTATTTCTCTTTACAACACCTGTCATTCTGATTTCCGGACGAAACTTTTATAGAATATTCTGGAAAAATTTAAAGCGTCATACAACAGATATGAATTCTCTTGTTGCGATCGGGACAGGTTCAGCCTACACTTTCAGTGTACTTATTACTTTATTTCCCGAATTATTTCATAATCACTCAATTACTTCTCACGTTTACTTTGATACGACTGCAGTTATTATCACTTTTATATTAATGGGAAGATGGCTTGAAAGTCATGCAAAATCCAAAACTGGTTTAGCAATAAAAAAACTTATAGAGCTTAAACCTGATAAAGTGATTATTAAAAAAAATAATCTGGAAGTAGAAATCGGAATTGAGGAATTAAATCCCGGTGATATTGTAATAATAAAACCCGGCAGCAAAATACCAGCAGATGGAAAAATTTTAAAAGGATATTCAACGGTTGATGAATCAATGATTACAGGTGAATCACTTCCTGTAGATAAAAATGTTATTAATGCAATTCCGATTATTACAGGGACAAAAATAGAAGCTATTTTGTCTGCTAGTTTTTGAATCGGAGCTTTTGAACCCTGAGCGTTTTCTACCAGATTAATTATTTGTCCAAG
>JANWIS010000078.1 GCA_025449775.1 Ignavibacteriaceae bacterium | reverse complement strand
TCTGATAAAGGCAGAACTACAACAGCATTATATTTTTCATTATTTAAATATTTTACCGGAACCGGATTATCAAGAGAGAGTAGAGAAAGATCCCGTTCGTTGATCTTTTCTGTTGAAGGGAAACTCTTCCACTTAGAATCTTTATCTACCCTGTAGAATAAATGGATGTTTGTTGTAATAAAATTACCGCGTAAAAGATGCCAGAAGTTTTTTAACAGCTCATCAAGACTGCCGGATTTTGTCAGAGTTTC
This sequence comes from Ignavibacteriaceae bacterium, assembly GCA_025449775.1. Lineage (GTDB taxonomy): Bacteria > Bacteroidota > Ignavibacteria > Ignavibacteriales > Ignavibacteriaceae > IGN2. Next base: position 17,310 of record JANWIS010000078.1, on the reverse strand, counting down.
AAATCCTTCCTGGAAGGACTCGGCTTGTAAAGATAATTTTTCAACTAAGGAATTATTTTCCAATGTGATTTTAATTAATGATGAAGATTCCGTTAATTAATCCGGAGGTAACTGAATAAGTTTTCAACAGTTTGTTATTTAAGTGCAGAATCAAGTGAATCAGCTTTTTCGGCAAACTGAAACAATCCCATAATATTGAATGTTTTTTCTATTGTAGGATCGAGGTTAGTAAATATCAGCTTGCCATTTATTTCATTCAACTTTTCAATAACCTCAAGTAGATATGAAATACCAATTGAGTTTATGACCTTTGATTTTTCTAAATCCATAATAACTTTATTTATTCCGCTACCAAAATGGCTTGAGAATTCGTTTACTATTTTTTCTCCTGCAACGTTATTAATGTAAACATCGGTTTTTAATAACAAAGCTTTGTCATGTAATTCAGAAATTAATTTAAACTCGCCACTCATCAGAATCCCGATTAAGATAAATTTTTAATTATAGATATTTTTGTTCCAGTAGGATTAGATTCGATACTTAATCCATCTGATAGAGAATCCATCAGCTTTAATCCCCACCCTCGTTTATTTTCACTACCAATTTTTTTAGAAATCTCAGGTTCTTCAACATCATCGGTATTAAATCCCTTACCGTAGTCAGTTACAAAAATAGTTAATCTCTCTTTAGTCATAACAAATGCTACGTTTACATACGGATTTAAAATACCAGAATGTTCAAATCCATTTATTATTGCTTCGGTAACAAGAATTTTTGCTTCACTGATTTTATCTTCAGAAATTTCGAGATGCTTCCCCATTCTTTCAAGAGCTTCAACTGCAACAAGCTCGATATCGTTTACTTTTGGGAGTTTAATTTCCAGACTAAAGTTTTGTTCCATCAGATTCTTTCTAAAAGATACTTAATTAAAACTTGATACATATTTGCACTGCTTCATTTAATTCTATTTTTAGTCTTAGACACTTCCAAATTAAAAAATTAAGTGTGAAATGAAAAATGAGTCTACAATACTTTTATCACAATAAATGTCATATCATCTGCCTGAGGTTTTCCATTCATCCATTCATCTGCTTTATTAACAAGGTTATTGATGATTTCATCAGGTGAGTTTTCTGCAATTGCACTAAATTGGTTTTTTATGTTCGGATAGTCGAACATTTCATTGTTCGGATTTGTTTGTTCAGGTAATCCATCTGAAAGCAGCAGGACAGTATCTCCCTTTTTCAATTTCTTCTCAACTATTTTATATGAAAACTTTTTCATTGCTCCGAGAGGCATTCCCTGGATAAGAATTTCTTCGGTTTCCTTCTCTTCAGAATTGTAATAATAAACCGGTGGCATGCCTGCGCTCGAGATTATTAAGTTGCTGTTGTCAAATCTTAATAAGCTGAATGACATTAATATTCTGCCCAGTTTTATTTCTTTAATCATATTGCTGCAATGGTTTAAAAAAACCTGCGGTTCCAGTTTAGCTGCATCAGATGTAAAAAATCCCTTCATCAGAGTAACCATTGTTCCTGCTTGCAGTCAATGTCCGGTCGCATCTCCAAATCCAACATTGAGCACGCCATTTTCGTGGACTAAGAAATCATAATAATCTCCTCCAACTTCAGTTGCTGTTCTCATAAAGGCTGCAATTTGTAAGTTAGGAAGTTTAGGAACTTCTCTTGGAAGCATCGATAACTGAAGTTGTCTTGCTTCTTCAAGTTCTTTTGTTTTCCTGTCATTCTCAATTTGAATAGCACGTTTCTCTGCTTCAGTCGCTTTAATCTTTAATTCAGTCTCCCGAATTTGAGCTTTTTGTTCACGACGATCCAATTCAAATTTCCTGAGACCATATAGCAAGCTGATAAACAGAATACCGTAAATTGCATAAGCAATATTGGTTCTCCACCAAGGTGGAAGCACTTCAATGAATAATGATGCACCTTCCTCATTCCATATTCCGTCGTTGTTAGAACCAATAACCCGGAGATTATATTCTCCCGATGATAAATTTGTGAATGTTACTGAATGATTATTGCCAAGTTGAATCCAGTTCTCATTGAATCCCTCCAGTTTATACCTGTATTGATTCTTATTATTATTGTAATAGCTCAATGCAGCAAATTCAAAAGTGATGATATTATCTTTAAATGTTAACAATATACTATCACGCTCAGAAATTCCTTTTTCAATAATAGGTCTGCCTTCTTCATCATCGGTATTATATCTTAAATAACTTGTTAAGACAATTGGAGGATTGTATAAATTATCTTTAAGACTATCCGGATGAAAAATATTAAATCCATTTGGTCCACCAAAAAGTAAGCGACCTGTAATCGCATCACGTGCATAAGCATTCTGATTAAATTCATTTCCCTGTAAACCGTCTTCGAAATAATAATTCCTGAAGGTTTCATTTCTAGGATTAAATTTCGACAATCCGTTATTTGTACTTAACCAAAGATTTCCTTTACTATCCTCTTCAATACCATAAATAAAGTTGTTTGCCAACCCATCTTTTTCATCATAATTTTTAAAACTTTTAGTTTCATTCGAATATCTGCTTAATCCTTTAGTAGTACCAAACCATAAGTTTCCATTATGATCTATAAATATTCTTATGATATTATCATCTGCAATACTTGTGGTATCATTAGGAATGTTTTTGAAATATGTGAATGTCTGACTATTAAGATTTAAAACATTAACTCCACCACCAAATGTTCCAACCCACAAATTTCCGGTGTTATCTAAAGCAAGCGACCAGGTTGCATTTGAACTAATCGAAGCAGAATCATTTTCTTTAAACTGATATCTTAAAAACTTACCTGTTAGTCTATCAAGTTTATTTAAACCGCCTCCATATGTTCCTACCCAAACATTACCAAACTTATCCTCCACAAGTGAATATATTCTATTGTCACTTAATGAACCTGGATCTGAAGGATTATGAGCATAGTGAATAATGTCACCGGTTTTTGGATTTAATACATCTAAACCGCTGCTATAAGATCCTATCCAAATATTTCCTGCTTTGTCTTCTAACAAAGATTGAATGGAATTACTTACGATACTTTTAGTGTTTGAGGGATTGTGATTATAGTAAGTATATTTTTTTCTGCGATAATCTAACTTGTTTAACCCGCCGTTTCTTGTTCCAATCCAATAATCTCCATTTTTATCTACCAGCATTGTCAGAACTATATTATCGCTGAGACTATTTTTATTTGTGGGATCGTGTCTATAATGTTCAAAAGATTGTGTTGAAGGATTAAAATAATTAACACCTCCCAGATTCGTCCCTAACCAAATTACTCCACTACGATCTTCATAAATAGAGAAAATAAAATTATCACTTATACTTGTTGGGTCATTTGAATCGTTTTTATAATTAAGGAAGGTATTAGATTTTGGATCGAATATACAAAATCCGTTTCGTACGGTTCCAATCCACAAATAACCACGAGAGTCTTCATAAATTGGCCAAACCCAATTGTCGGCTAAACTGTTCGGATCGTTAGGATTATTTTTGTAGTGAAAAAACTTACCAGAACGTTCGTCAAACCTATCAAGCCCATTGAAAGTTCCTACCCATAAATTTCCAGAACGATCTCTGAAAACCGAATATACTTTATCATCACTTATACTTAATTGATCAGACGGGTTATGCCTGAATATTGTTGACTTACCAGTTTTTGTATCAAAGCGTTCTAATCCGGTTCCTTTACCAAGACCACCAGTCCATCTGATTCCTGATGATTCGGTTAATAAAGCCCCTACAGTACTAACATTTGTTCCTATTAAATTAATACTATCTTTTATTACAACTTTAAACGACTCTGATCTTGGATTGTACTGATGGAATGCACCACTTTGAGTTTCAATAAAAAGTATTCCGGATTGAACTTCATAAATTGAAAAAATAAAATTATCGGTTAAACTTGTAGTATCATCGGGATTGTTTTTAAATATTTTAATATTATAGCCATCGTATCTGTTAAGACCATCCTGGGTTCCGAACCACATAAATCCTTTTTTGTCCTGCAAAATACAGGTCACTGAACTTTGTGAGAGTCCATCCTTGATTGTCAGATGATCAAAAATAATACGACTTTGTGCATGGAATTCCAAGGAAAACAATAGAAATGAAATTGTACAAAACAGAATCACTCTGGTCATATACAGAATCCCGAGATTTTTATTCTGTCAATATACACTTGAGAATGTACATCATTGTATTTGAAAATAGCAGATTAAAATTGAAAAATAAATAGCCCCCGATCTTTGTTTGAAATCAGGGGCTTATGAAGCTTACTTCATCAGTATCATTTTTTTAGTTGATACAAATGAACCGCTGATGATTCTATAAATATATAAACCGCTGGAGAGATGACTTGCATTCCATTTAACACTATGGTAGCCAGGATTAACTTCCTGATCTACCAAAGTGGCAACCAAATTTCCAAGTATATCGTATACCTTTAAACTTACATGATTTTTCTCAGGCAACTGATATTCTATTGCAGTGCTTGGATTAAAAGGATTAGGATAATTTTGATCTAAACCATACTCAGTTGGTAGGGTTAAGGTAACATCTTCATCGCTGCCTTGCTTATTCAAATTTGCGCCCATTACATTCATAGCAAATTTCCAGGCGTTGGTTAGGTGATTTAATATGTAAACATAATGATCTTGCTTTCTCTCATTTATCGCTTTTCCCAGTTCTCTGTTTGTGTTTTCAAGCAACGCTTCACAATTTGAAACCTGGCAAGCACCTGGCAATTCAGCTTCGTCTCTAACAATCACAGCCAATTTGTACGAGCCTTGGATTAAGTTATTCAACGTGAAATCAATATCGCTTCCAAAATTAGGGTTGCTTAAGTATGAATATATGTAATTAACAGCCGATGTCACCTTATCATAAAAGCTTAATCCCTTATTAGTCTTTAGATGATTTCCATCATTCACTTCGAAATAACCCAAAGCGGTAATGAGAGAGGAGATTGCATTGTTAATATCCTGCTTTGTTTTGTTGGGCCAACTACAATTGTTATTTGTTGGACAAAATTCTGCTTTTATAGCCAATAACTCATCCAAGGCGCGTTGAATGTATAATTTGCTAGTAAGTTCTATAGGATCGACATATGGGGAAACATATAATGAATGCTCAGTAGTAATTAGATACTGACTATTGTTATTGTTTCCGACGGGGACATTATCAGATGCTATTACTTTAATATCATAATTTCCCGTTAAAATTGTTTCTAGTGTGATAGTGTAATTACCGTCTCCAGCCCCTGACGGAGCTAATCTTCCAGCAACAACTTGACTATCTGAAGCTGTTATTTCTACGCTAACTATTGCATCATTAACCGGTTCACCCACTGTTTTTGTATGATCACTAAATCCACTGTTTTCACCACCTTGAATAACTGTAGCTTCTAAGTTTATGATAACAGGAATTGGGTCACCACTCTGATCATACTGCAGATAATATCGTTCCTGATCGGATCTGAATTCTAGAACCAAATCTGCCTCGTTCGACATATATACTCTAATAGGCTCGGTCTGACCAGATGGTGGTGGAGTATTTTCTATAACTGCATAAGTCCATGCACCAATCCCTGGGTTGTTAACTCTGAAATATTTATAGGGCTTACCATAGGATGAGTTGCCATTAATAAATTCAACATCATAATTGGATGAATCATAATTATTTTGAGTTATTGCATCAGCAGGAAGATTTGGTGGATCAGTCACAAACACTCCCGGAGGTAGTAATGCAATTGAGTATTCACTTCCTTGCCATGATAATCCCGTTTCAAGAGTTCCGCCTTGCCATTGCAAACCACCTTGCCATTGAAGACCACCTTGCCATTGTAATCCACCTTGCCAGGAAAGTCCGCCTTGCCACTGTAATCCACCTTGCCATTGTAATCCACCTTGCCAGGAAAGTCCGCCTTGCCATTGAAGACCACCTTGCCACTGCAATCCACCGGCAAAATAATCACTGCTAATTTCTTCAGAGAGATAAGAAATTTGGAGACCAAGTAATCGCAGCCAAATAATATTTACTGCAGTAGCTATTTCAGTGGAACTAGCCATTTCATAGTATTCACCATTTGTTTTATTTGCTAGCCAGCTCATCAGATCCTGACCATCACTTAAACCTTCAAAGCTCATCGTATAGATTTTTATATCAGGATCATAATTCTTCTCGGTAATTAATGAGATTGGTGATATTTCACCCGCACTGAATAAAATAATAATCTTTTTGTTTGTTGTGGATCCTGAATTTAATAATGCTTCAGCAGTTGTGATGCGCTCGGCAAGATTACCAACATCATTTGCTTGGAGTTGGTTTAGGTCGGTAAGTATCTGGTTGAAGTTAGAACTTATTGAATGTATTTGATTTGTACCATTTACCCAGCCAAGTCTATCCCCAACTCTTAATTTGGTTACTAATTCTAAAGCAGCATTTTGTGAAGGAGTCAATCCATTTAGAACAAATGGTGAAGTAAAGTTGGTTGTTCCATCAAATACTAAAACGATATCATAATAAACATCACCCAGATTATTATAAATATAATTAATACCACCGATATCAGATTTTGTTATTTCTGATTGATTCGGAAACCACTCTGGTTCGGAAGAACCAGGACTCAAACTGTTCTTACTTGTTTCTCCATTATCAATTCGACCATACATCGTGGCAAATTGATTGTTGTTTTTCATTAATAATCTATAATTAAAATCTCCGGGATTATAAAGATCAGCTAATCCTGAATAATGTCCGATTTCATGCGTAGCAACATTTTGAACATCCAGCTTATCGGAAGAACCATCGGTCGCCCAAAAAAACTGACCCAAGCCAGTGAGTGAAATTGGTTCACCGTTGAAAGCAATATCAACATCAATCATTTCACCATTTAATGCATTGTATCTAACTCTTGTAACAGCAATTACATTTGTCGGTGCTTCGGTAGAATCCTGCCATATACTGCTATTTGGAAACCAGACAACATTATTAATCCCATCTGCGTTACCTCCCCAACGTCCTGAATTTGTACTACTTAAACTTGTTTGAGAATATGTTAATTGTTCCAGCCCGGTCCAGGTATCAAATCCATTTTCAACTGCAGTTTCAAAGTCTGCTGGAGGTTGCACTCCACCAGTTAGAACTGAACCGTAAATTTGATAATCACCTTCTCCATCTTTCCAGTGCAGAGGAATTCCAGCGAGAGTAGTATTAACTATGTAATGATCCCCTTCATCTGACGCTCTTTCTATAGACACAGAAAATTCAGATGTGCTTAGCGGAAGACTATCAATGTTAAGTTTTGTTGCTGTCGCACTGACAACTTCCCCAGTCTCGAGTACTGCATCTTTTAGATTAGCAAGAAATTCTGCTTGACCGGCAATATCAGTAGTTGTAAGAATTTCACCAAGGAAACGTTTGCCTTCTCTATTACCCAAGTTTGAGTTAGCAAAAAACTGAATTTTATAATTTTCTCCCGGGTTCCCATTCAGAGCACCATGAACTGAACTTCCACCTTTTATTTCTGGTAATGCTGATTCATCTTGCCAGGTGTAAAGAGTATTTAGTATTGGATATTGTTGTGAATCATTTGTGCCTGCAACTAATTTTACACCCAATACAGAATTATTGTGGATTGAATTATTCAGGATTGCATTGTCGTTACCAGATTCTACAACAACACCTTCACCTAAACCTGAAGCTCCGTTATTAAAAATTGTATTATTGTTAATATGATTTCCGCTGCCATTTATCACCAAGCCATTACCTGAATTTCCACTGATTTCATTTTCAGAAATTGTAATTACATTAACAGCATTCAGTGATATACCGAAAGTTAAATTTCCCGAAATAGTATTTCCATTTAAGTTTCCTGTACTATTTATTAGAGAAATACCTCCCAAAGTATTTGTCCCAACTATGTTATTAGAAATTTGATTTCCATTGCTGATATTTATCAATATTCCTAAACCTGAATTTCCTGTTATTGTATTCCCGGTTAAATTTCCTCCACCAGTTGATATCGAAACACCTCCACCACCATTAGTCCCTATGGTATTATTTGAAACCTGGCATCCTGTTGCACCATTTAATGTTATTCCAAACCCGATATTTCCTGATATAGAATTTCCTGTTACAAGTCCTGAACAGTTAGAAATTAATATCCCACCTAAATCATTAGTACCCAAAGTATTATTTATTATTTGATTTCCATTTGCACTCGTAATTGAAATTCCATATCCAGCGTTTCCGATAATATTATTAGAAGATGAAACACCTACTAAATTATTTGCTGCCCCAGAAAGAATTAAAATTCCATTTACTGTTGAACCAGTAATTGTATTCCCGTTAATATTATTTTCAGAAGAATTAATAGATATACCTGCTATCCGATTTGATTCAATAATATTTCCACCGGCGGACGAAAGTGTTAAGCTATATCCAGAGGAACTATTTATCTCAAGTCCTCGCACAGTAGTTAATCCACCAGTGATATTTAATCCTGCAAGAGGACCATTCACTTTAACTAAAGGTGACCCTGAATATCCAGTTTGAGTAGTTGCATTTAAATACAATTGCTCTGTTATTGTAGGCAAAACCGTTCCAGGCAGAATAGTAAAAGGTGCCGTTCCAGGAATGTAGAAATAAATTGTTTGACGACCTACCAAAGCATTTGCTTCCTGTATAGCAGATCTTAATGTTGTAGTTCCATTACCAGCATCTGCAATGCCATCACCGGGATTAGTATCCGCTCCATCTCCTATTGAATTAACAATGAACAATGGAGGATTTTTGCTTTTTAAAATTTCGTCTATATTAAAAACTCTTCATTGATTTTTGTAGTTTGATAAATCGTTGAGAGCTTTTGTACCACCATAATAAGAAAATTCTGTAAAAGACCAGCGACCATATAAATATTGCACAAGAGATGATGGTAAGTTCTCGGCTGGATTACCATTGCCACCTGAATTGTTTATATTATTAGCACTTAATGCTGTGTTAAAAACTCTGATTTCATCAATCAATCCTCTGAAAGCCCCATTGTTCGATTTTCCAACAAACAAACCAGTTGTGCCATTTGTAACTGTATAACCTGTCGTAATATTAAAATTAGAAGTGGCAATTAAAGAACCTCCCGAATATATTTTTACTTTACTGCCATCGTAAGTTCCGGATATAGCAAGCCACTGAAATGCAGGCAGCTGATTAGTATTCACAATTATTGTGTTATTGTTCCCAACGGAGAAGTAAGCTTTATTATTTTTTAAGTACATCTTGAATGTCGTTCCATTATTTACTGTACGATAAACAATTGGAATCTCTACATTCGAAGGAGTATTACCTATTAAAAATACCCAAGCTTGAACAGTAATCTGTTTGTTTGTTGAATTGCTGTTAAAAAACTTAAACCCATTTTGGTTTGCATCAGCAGTTATAGGTTGTCCATCAAAAACACTGAGAATACTCGACTCACCATTAAAGACATAAGAGAAGTTGTTTGTTTGCGCGAAATTATGACTGAAATTAATTATTATGGTTATTAAAAAAGTCAGATAGATGTTCTTGATTATAAAATTTTGCATTATACCCTCTGTTATTAAAATTTTGTTCCTGATTGAATTTACCCCATTAAGTTTTTGCCAGTGTACTTATCTAGTCACTCACATAACTTTTGATTTGTGTCTTGAGAGAATTTATCTGCACGTTTGAAGTTGTGATTTTTTCTCCGGTTTTCGGATCATTTATTACAGTTATTTTTCCATCTTCTCCACTTACAACATTATAACTATCATTCTGAGTATTCTTTTTTAAGAATACCAGAACTTCTTCATTGTTTTCAAATCTTGGCATATGTGAGTAAACCTCACCAATATCCCCGACTTCACCACCAGGGTAGCTAACCACAACTGCTTCACCATTGCTGCTGCCTTTTAAAAACTCTTCTACTTGAATTGTTGCATAGGTATAAATCCTGGTCTGATTTTCATTCCAGCTGGAATTTTGACTTGTGATTTTTCCAGTTAGAATTAAATCAGCACTCTTTGACATATCTATAATTTCAGATGAGTTTAGCTGTGCTAAAGTATTGAATTGAATCCCACCAATAATTAAAGTGATGACAAGCAGAAGTTTCTGAATTGCTTGCATAAAACGATCCTTTCTAAAGAATTAGTAAATCGTTAATTGTATTTTAATTTTTAAATTAAAAGATTGGAAAGTAAGCGGAGGTTCTAATTCCGATTTTACTTCTCGATTTAGGAACGAATCAATTCAAAATAATTCAATTAGCATCATTTTAAATTTGAATCGATAAGTTGATTCGGATCCCTCAGATATCTATTTAACTTTGAATAATTAATTTATTTGCTGGTATATAAAACTTAACAATATCTATCCTCATGATAGTTTTATAATTACACAGAAAACAAACTAATCATATATATTTCATGAATGTAAATATACGTAAACTATATAACATATTATTTCCTGATACTTAACAAATTATTTAGTCATTCTATTGATTTAGAACTCTATACTACTCTATATTTAAGTAACATACATTTAAATTGCACGGAAGTTTTATGAAAGTTATAACAGTTTTTAAGGACCAATTTGCTATAATCAGTTTTAAAGTCGACCAGATTTTAGGTTATGAGGTACAAGAGTTTCAGGATGCAGTACTAAATTCAATCGATAAAGGTACTAAATTCATTATTGTCGATCTTTCCGGTGTTAAATATATTTCAAGCTGGGGAATTGGTATGTTAATTCATGGACTCGCAACAACCAAAAACAGGGGTGGTGAATTTAAAATTGCCTGCTTAGCAGATAAGGTATTTGAAGTTCTTCAAAAAGTGAAAATAAATACCGTATTGGATATTCATAAATCTGTTGATTCAGCAATGTCTGTGAGATAATTTTCAATACAGCTTCAGACTATTCTAATCTTTAGACTCAAAAACTTTTCATAATCACTAAAATATTTTTCAGTGACTTTTGATTATTTCCTCAATTTCTTCTAAAGTGAACTTATTTAACTGTACAATTTTAGCCTTTGATCGGTAATCAGGAGGTAATATTGCTCTTGCAGCTTCTTTATTTGCAACATCAACAGTTATCCAGGCTTTATGATCACCATCGAGACATCCAAAATCTGCATGAGTGAGAAAGTGTGAGCCGGTTTTAAACAATATATTAATTGCATTTGCACAAGCTAATTGTTCAGCTTCGTGTGCTACTTCTATAAAAAATCTTGGCATATAGGAAATTCTCCTTTAATTATTAAATATTTTTTACCTCAACAAATTAAAAAACAAACAGATTGTTTTTGTTAAAAATTCGGCCAGCTTATCTTAAGCATTGAAGCTGTTTGAGGACCAACTATTCCATCATCAGCATTAGGTCCGAATGAAGCAGTTTGAAACTGCAGAACAGCACGAAGTGTACGATTTCCAAAATCATCATCAATGTTTCCCTCATAAAAACCTTTTGACTTTAAAGTTTTCTGCAGCTTATTTACCAGTTCACCTTGTGAACCGAATCGGAGACGTGCAGAAACTTTTGAATTACCCGCTGTCACTATTCGATAAACTTCTCGTCCGTCAAGCAAAACATATCCGAAACTTTTTTGTGATAAATCGTACGCATTCTTTATAAATATTTTCCAAGGACCGGTTGCCTGCTGCTGACCGCGTTTTTGACATTGCGGATAACCGACAAGAACCTGGCATCCAGCACTTGCATATTGAGTAGAATTAATTCCCATACACCATCCTGCATGAATGTTGTCATTCGGGTTTTCATATTCAACTCTATCGTCGTTATCAAAATCAAGATCATCACTGGTTCTGCGTATTGGGTGAGAACTTACCTGACGAAATGCATCATGTCCTGTAGAACTGCCCGCTTTATGTACTCCTTTCCGGTAATCAGAATAATATCCTGTCATCAATTGGTTGGCACCTTCACCGCTTTTTAATTTCGATTTGTTGACATAATCCTGATGAGGTACCGTACTACCCGGGAATACTGCAAGTTCTTTTTGTTTCGGAAGCCATTGTCCTATCGTGCATCGGGGATTAATATAATTAACATCTGCCAATTCAATATTGTGTTCCCCATTGAATGAATTATCTTCAGTGTTTGTTGGCAGAGCACCACGCAATCCAAAAAAAATCATTTCATTTGCTGGAAAAACAAAACTGTTTACTTCACACAATCTGCGAATGATTTTATCGGTTATTGTAAAAGACATTTTCTTTTTCCTCTGAATTAATTTTCAATTTTATTTTTGAAATATTTTATATCTAAATCTTCAATCATTTAATTTTATCTTTGATAACAGCAGATTGCAGCTTCCTCATTAGTGATAACAACAAAATCAGAACGACCGGATGTCCATGCACCTGCATCAATGAAAATATGTTTACCATTATTAACATTTGTATTAATGTATGGATGATGTGTATGCCCGATGACAGTTATTTTCGTTTCTTTCTGCTCAGAATTTTTCTTCATCCTATCAGAAAAATAATTCAGGCAATGCCCGTAATTTTTAATGTATTCTTTTTCAGAAGGATAATTATAAACAGGATCTTTACCTGAAGTAACACCCCAGGAATAGTGTTCATCTTTTTCAATAACACTTGCCTTTACAAGCAGCTGTGCAAAAAATTCATTAATCTCTCTTATTGATAAAAAGATAAATTGGCTGACCTCCCACAAAGGAGCGTTCGGGTTTGAAAAATCCTGCCAGCTGTCAGGAGTAAATCCATGCTCGATATAAACTTTACCTTCAAGAGCAGCAAAACGAAATCCGGGGAAATGACGTAATTCAAAATCATGATTCCCATATAAAAAATGAGTCCGCATTCCATTCATCATATTTACAATCTGGTCATAATCGGGATGTGACATCCTGATTTCAACAGCAGTTGCGTTGGGACTTTGTAACCCTGGAAATCTCTGTTCATACAAATCACCGAGCTGATAAACTCGTAATGTCTGATCTTCCAATGCCATTTCTTCTTTTACCATACTAAGATGATTTAAAAACTTTTTCATCGCTTCAGCACCGAATTTAAAATTATCGAGGTGAGAATTATATATATACATATGCATATCCGGAATGATCACAAGGATTTCACATCGGCTCAGAACCGGCTGCCAGCTTTGCGGAATTGGGAAAGGTTTACCGTCATTTGAAATGATCTTTATTTTTTTATTTCCTTTTATGAAGTCCTGTTTAATTTTCATCTTTGTTTACCTCTCTCCATTTAAAGGATGGAACTGGTTCATTGTTAAATTCTAACAGCTCGATGGGGTAGAATTCAAAATTAATCTCTCCGAGCTTGAATGACTTTGCATTGCTAAGGATTTCAATATTATACCAATAAGAAACTTCGCGCCAAGGATGATCGTTGTAACGGATTTCAGCATATAAACTTGTAAGAACCGGAATCTGAGGAAGTGAATCTTTCACTGTCAGCACAGAAGATTTATTCAGATAATTAATGACTGAACAAAATACTGTGTCTTGAAAAAAAATACAAAGTGTGTCGCGTGAAGAAACATCCATTGTATAAAAATCCGGTCTTTGGTACCAGACATAAAGTGTTCCTTTAGAGGTTTCATACTTATTCAGAAAAACTTTTATATCCGGATCAACAAATTCTCTATTCCACCCTTCTACTTCCTCAAGTCTCTGTTTACTGCCAAGACTTGCTACCGGAATTTTTATTTCCATCATTCCTTCAGAATAAGTTTTAAATAATTGATTAACCACAAAGTATGGCATTCCGGCTGTGAGTTTTCCTTCAACCAAACTATCACGAAGCACTTCTGAATCAACGGTTTGGCTGAACATCTGAGCATCCGGTTCTTGTAATACCGGGTACTGGGAACAGCCAATCTGTATTAGAATTATTAATGCTGTAAAAAATAAAATACATTTTTTAAAAACTTTCATACGCATTGTTCCTTTAAATAATTTTACTTGAGAATTTTTATTCTCCATAAAAGCGTAATCTCCAATAAGTCGTTAGAAAAATATTTTTCGGATCCCGTTTCTCACGAAGTCTTAAAAAATCATTCCATTTGGGAAAGTTATTTCCATAATATGCAGCCCATTCTTTATAATCATAATCAGGAATAAATTTAGCCCAGTGAAGCCGGAATGGAATTTTATTGTTTGTGAATAAATCCCAAAACTGCTGGAAGTAGCCTCCTTTTGCTGCCGGGTTGCCTTCATTATTTACATACCAGAAAATATCTACGCGAAAAGTTCCTTCAGCATATTCTCCTTCTTCGTATCCGGGATGAATCCAGCTTTTACTTGGGTAGCCTGCATAAATTTCTGTAGAATAAAAACTCGTTGCATCATATCCTTTCTTCACATAAATATCATTCAACAATTGCATTGCACGTTCAGTATATTTTATCGGGATAAATATTTCAGTAAACTCAGTGCCCATCAGGATTTCATCTGCTTCATTATCCATCGGAAGACTCCGCCAGTAGTAATCCATAAACAATGTTCCTTTACCTTTTTCTGTGAGTGGTTGAAGCAACCTGATAACGAATGGAAGCATCATTATTAAAATGAATCTGAAAATACTTAAAAGGAAGACAGGAATGATTGAGATTAATTCAAAAAGAAATGTCACTAATCCTGAAAATAACCAGCCGAAAAACTTTCCTGCTTTTTTCTGCCATAACTCTTTCATAAGGATTCTGAACCGTTTGAAATCCTGGTAAAGTTTTTTCCAGATGATAAAAAATCCTTTGTTGCCTAAGAGTGTAAAGAGAATTGCTCCGGCTAATTGCTGTAATTTATTTATGAACGGAATATCACCGAAAAGTGTATATGGAACCGGATCCAATATCGGAATATCTTCACCTCGTGCAGCCTGCCATGTAACAATCCGGTTAACACCTTTCTGAGGCCACCATAAAATTCTGGTGTATGGAGTTTTTTCCAGGAAAGTTTTCATACTCGGTTTTCCATTTTTGCCGGGACCGAATAAATCGATCGGACATTCTTCAAACTTGGTTGGAGTTGTTATTTCCTGACCGTAAATATTATAAGTCTTTACAAATTTGAATCGAATTTTTGTTATAATTCCGAGCAACCCGAGTGAAAGAGAAACTGCAGGAAAAATTTCATCGTCATTATTTATCCATTTGCAATCACCGGTTCCATCAACAATTTTAAATCCAAGAATATTTTCAGCAAGATCATACATCATCGAGCCTCCTGCAGAACCTGTCATCAAAAATCCGCTGACTGTTTGCTGAGTTATTCCACCAAGATCACTGAAGCCAAATCCTTTTTTAAAAACCTGGTAAAGAAGTCCATTCTCAATTGATGAAGTTCCTGTAGGATCGTGCGGATCCATGTTCAGATGAATTCCTGAATCCACAACTACAATTCCCTGCTTTTCATCTTCCCAGATTAATTTTCTGTACTTATCAAGCATAATATTAATGTTAGGACCTTCAGGCGGTTCTTCAACCGAAATTTTATTCGGAACCGGTTTCTTATCTCTTCCGGGATCTGTGTAGATTGCCTGAGCAACTGAATGTGTTGCTCCACGAACACGAATCTGCAGTCCTTCTTCATAAGCTTTTTTCACTAAGCAGATTATTTGTTCTTCAGTTTCAGGATGATAGAAACCATCAGAAGCTTTTTTAATTTCACATTCCATATTTCTCTCCTTAAGCTTTATTTGTTTGGAACAGATAAGTAACTAATTTCTGCTTTACATATAATCCGAACCCGGCGCCTGAAATTAATATCAGTGCAACTGAACTAAGTGTAATACTTTCCCATGCAGGTGCATTACTCTTCACAGTCTCAAGCAGCAAGAGAGATTCAAATGTAAAGAAGGCAAGATTTGAAACGATTGCAAAAGTTAAAAGTGAATTGTAACTGTGTGATGTTCTGAGAGAAAAACGTTTTAGTCCGTACCATGCAAAGAATGTATTGAAAACAACTATTGGAACTTCATAGAGATGGAAAACAAGAACACATGTTAATTTGCAATTACAGGATTCACATGATGACCATGGAAATCCGATTATTGCAGGAATATGTGCAGCAGCTACACCATATAAAATAGCCGCGAATGTGATATAGGAATAAAGCTTTACCCACCACTCAACCTTTTTAAATACTTCATTAGTTTCTGATCCCATCAACTATGCCTCCTTATTTAGTATTAAGAAAAAGTTTTATTTTGAATAGCCAGAAAGTGTTTCTACAAATTTTTTATACTACATTTTCTATTTCACCCTTTGAATTAATTTTAACTGATTCTCCACCGGAAATTGTCCGCCATTTAGCTGGACCAGTAAATCTAACCTGAACTTTTCCCCAGCCGGAAGGAACTTTCCAAGCAAACTTTTCATCTTTCTTTAAATTATGTTTTGCATAAGCGCTCCACTTCAACCAATCCTGTGGATGATAGAACCAAAGTTCAACATCTTTTCCATAAGAATTATTAAAAATAATTTCATTTACAGGCAGTGCCGCACCAACTTTGAAACTGCTTGATATTCCAGTGTATGGTTTTATTTTTCCTGCAACATCTTTTGAATCCCCGAAATGGCAAATCCGGTATTCACCTGCTTTTGTCTCCGAAGGAATATACCATGTAATTGTAATTTTAGAATTAGCAACAAAATCTCTGCTCCATTGAAAAACCGTACAAGGATCATTATCGTTAAAAATAGTTATCCACTTATCACCTTCTTTTTTCTGAACTTCAAGAAAAGTTTCTTGTATTCTCAAATTATTTTTCGGATGAGCTCCCCAAAAAATTACTTTTGCAGTAAATCCTGCTTTATAAAATGAATCAACATCTGTCTGAACACTTCCGAATGGAATCCATGGCCATGGTTGAGTATCTGTAACAACTCCGGTTTGCAAATTTGTTTGCTCTGATGATAAATCTCGGGGAGATGGACCAGAAGAGACGGATTTTCCATCAATCATTGCTTTGGCAAGCTTACCAAACTCCTGCTGGAATGCCATTAAAGTATATGGTCCAAAGTGTGTCGAAGCTCCTTCGTAATGCTGCACATCATATTCTTCTTTTGTTGTAACATAACCAGCATAATCATTTGCATACGTGGTCAGGGCTACATAATTAATTCCTGAGTCTTTAAAAATATTCAAAATGTTTTCTCTCAATCGTCTTCCGGCCATTGTTGTTGGTTCTGCAGGAATTCCGAGCACAGCTAAATTTCCAATTCGGAAAATCTGA